>JAESRJ010000056.1 GCA_016764715.1 Kordiimonadaceae bacterium
AGTGCTTTCAACCACTGGCCGGATAAAGTGACTTTATGCTATATTCAGCTTGTCTCGGCGGACACTTAGCTGTATTGGCTTTCGTTTGCGCCGTGAAACATCCGGTTGCCCTAGAATTTTTTGGCCCAGTCTTTTCCGTCCTGTACCCTGGCCAGCTTCTGAAAGAAAACGAATGACCATATTTGAAGGTGTCGCGCCTGCGCTGAACTCAGCGCTTGAGAAACGCGGCTACACCACCTTGACCCCTGTGCAAAAAGATATGCTTGCACCGGAACTTTCAGGAGCAGATGCGCTGGTCTCCGCGCAAACGGGCTCAGGTAAAACCGTRGCCTTTGGCCTGGCCATGGCACCGACCATTTTGGGCGACGATGAGCGTTTCGTTCAGGCGCARGCGCCKCTGGCKCTCGTCATCGCACCAACCCGCGAACTGGCGCTGCAGGTMAAGCGYGAGCTTGAATGGCTGTWCGCAGAAACYGGCGCTATCATCGCATCGTGCGTGGGCGGCATGGATATGCGYACYGARCGCCGCACGCTGGACCGCGGGGCTCATCTTGTTGTGGGYACSCCGGGTCGYYTSCGYGACCATATCGAACGTGGCTCCCTGAATATGAAGGGCCTGCGCGTTGTGGTTTTGGACGAAGCYGACGAAATGCTSGACATGGGCTTCAARGACGATCTGGAATATATGCTGGATACTGCGCCTAAAGAACGCCGTACGCTGATGTTCTCGGCCACTGTGCCAAAGCAAATCCTGCGCATCGCCAAGCAGTACCAAAATAATGCTGTGCGGGTGGAAACAAAATCCGAAGACAARCAGCACCAGGATATTACCTACCGCGCTTTAACCGTTGCGCCGTCTGACCGCGAAAATGCGATCATCAATGTGATCCGTTTTTACGAAGCCCAGAATACAATGATCTTCTGCGGYACSCGCGCCACCGTTAACCACCTGACCAGTCGCCTGAACAACCGGGGTTTCTCCGTTGTGGCGCTGTCGGGCGAGTTGAGCCAGAAYGAGCGTACCCACGCGCTGCAAGCCATGCGGGAYGGCAGGGCSCGAGTATGCGTGGCAACCGACGTTGCTGCCCGCGGTATTGATCTGCCGGGGCTAGAACTGGTGATCCACGCCGATACACCGAAGAATAAAGAGATCCTCTTGCACCGCAGTGGCCGTACGGGCCGCGCAGGGCGCAAGGGAACCTGTACGCTGATCGTACCGTTCAATGCCCGCCGCCGGACCGAGCGCCTGCTGCAAGGCGCCAAAATTGATGCCGAATGGGCCAACCCACCAACGCATGAAGAGATCACCGCGCGCGACCGCACGCGCTTCCTCAATGACCCAAGCCTAACTGAGGCCATCACTGAAGAAGAAGCGCCTTACATTAAAGAACTGCTGGAAATGCACAGTGCCGAGCAAGTTGCAGCCGCGCTCGTGCGTTTGCAGAAAATCGGCAAGCCAGCRCCTGAAGAACTTTCAGACGGCCCAGCCAGCGATTATTTTCGGGACGGTGGCCGTGACAGAGGCGGCCGTGAACGCGGTGGCCGTGACGGCGGCCGGGATGGCGGCAGAGATCGCGGACGTGATCGAGGTGGCCGGGATGGTGGCCGGGACAGGGGCCCCAGAGAAGAAAGAGCACCGCGCCCACCAAGAGACACCAGCAACGATTTTGAAGGCGGCGTATGGGTATCCCTGTCCGTTGGCCGCAAACACAATGCTGAGCCGCGCTGGATTATGCCAATGTTATGCCGCGCCGGGCACGTGACCAAAAGCGATATCGGCGCGATCCGCGTGCAGCAGGACGTAACSCATGTGGAACTGAAGCCCGCTGTGATTGAGCAGTTTTTCGCAGCGATCGGCCCCAGCCGCAAGGTAGAGAAAACCATCACCGTTGATAAAATCCGCGAGCCCGCTGCCCATAGCGCCAGCGCCTCAACTGGCGGCGACAGCAGTAGCCCAAGACCTGCCCCGCGCCCAGAGAGATCAGAGCGTTCTGAGAGTTCGGGGCGCCCAGAGCGTTCTGAGCGTTCTGACAGTTCTGGCAGCTCAGGCCGTTCAGATCGCCCGTACCAGAAAAAGCCGTACGAAGGCCGCGACAGCAAGGGATCTGGCGACCGCAAGTACGGTGATAAGAAATTCGGCGATAAGAAATTTGGGGATAAAAAGTTCGGCGACAAGAAGTTCGGCGACAATAAATACGCGGGCCGCAAGGCAGACGGCAGCAGCGGCAAGCCAAAGTGGGAAGGCAAGCCTGATCGTAAGGACGACAGAGCTGCGCCAAAGCCCGCAAGCAAGCCTGCTCCGGTTAAAGAAACCCCGGTAAAAGCAGCGCCAGCCAACGGTGAAGACAAAAAAGCCGCCAGGAAGAAAAAGCCAAAGTGGACCGCCGAGCAAAAACGCGAACGCGACGCCACTAAAGGCAAAGGCGGCCCAAACCAAGCCAAAGCAGGCAACAGCCCGCTGAAACGCAAGTAACTATGGTTGGGTATCAACGGCCGCCGCTGATACCCATTTTAAGGCCTGTAGAGAACCTCCAATTAGGTATTACCCCATAACTCCAGGAAGGCACTTGAACTCGGCGGCACCTGCGAGGGCGAGCCAAGTCAAACCGGGCCGCGTTTTTCGGCGTATGTGAGAGATTTAGATAAAAACAAACGTTAACGCCCGGTGATACCCACCTTCCGTAGCTAATCAAGCCATCATATAAGTGTGACTAGGATAGGRCTTAGTGTCCGCTTATATTAGATCGGCATTTAGTATGATTAAAGGCGGGGGCCTGGGGCGTTAACTTTGGTCCAATCTTGATTCCCTATTAAACTCATGCAATCGTTTACCCTAAAATGTAAAATATCTAGTGAGGATTTATCATGCGCTACGTAAACAGGTTCCTTGTCTTCAGCCTATTAGGACTTGCCGCTTGTGATAATGAAACGAGTGACGTCAAAAGAAGCAATGATGAACAGCAATCAGCCATCATCGCCGAACAGCTTTCGATGTCTCAAATGGCCGACAGCATACACAAACAACTCGAAAATCAGGTAGTTGGCTACAGCTTCGCTCTTGGGAACAATATAAAGCAGACGGGTAGTGGCGGCATGGCACGTACGCAAGCTGATGGTTCGCCAATTGAGTTTTCGGCTGATACGCCGATAATTATTGCTAGCGTGTCAAAATTTATCACCGCTATAGCAACTCTTCGTATACTGGATGAAAAGGGGCTTAGCGTCGACGATGTAATCGGTCCATATTTTCCAGGTGATTGGACGATTGATCCTTATATAAAAGGTCTTACCTTCGCCCAATTGCTGCGACAAACCAGCGGCATAAAGGATTCTGGCAATGGTCCTATGCCTTATGTACGTCTGCAAGCATTCTATTCAAGGCCTGTTGACCCAGAGGCAACTGCCGACTGCCATGGAAAGGCGAGCGAAGACACACCTCTACCAATAACACCGAACAATGTTGAGTTTTGTTATAGCAACTATAACGCCGCCATTTTGGCGATTCTACTCCCCCGACTAGCGGGTTTGAAACAGTATAAGGATCAGGAGAAGCGCGCCCAAACACACGGTTATCAATATGAGAGCCTTGTTAAGGAAATGGTGTTTGCACCTGTAGGCGTCGGCAATGTCGGATGTGCCCCGATTGGCGATGATTATGCTTATTCCTATATTTATCCAGGTGACCAACCCGGGCTTGATTGGGGGATTCAATTTAACCGATGTGCCGAAGGTGGCTGGTATCTGTCCGCCTTGGATCTCTGGGCTGTTTTATCAAGCGTGGCGCAGCGTGATGGTAGGATACTCAAAGAAACCGGCACATATTCCTCCTTCAAGCAAATCCGTGAACGCCGTTTGGGTTTGGACCGTAGCTGGCCAACCCTAATCGAAAAAGGTGGACTTTTGGGAGATGATGCCGGAGTGCTCTCAACAAGCGCCATCATTTTCCAGCCAGATGCCTCTAAACCAATCCCTGCAATTCTGCTGATCAATTCAAACGGAACTGATGGAAAAATTGTGCGCGCCCGTTCTGTTTTACAAAAAGCCTACAAGAGTATCGCAGCACAAAATTAATAAAGTCTCTTATTGTTAGCTGGTAGAAGATACCAGGTTCCAATGAAACAGCCAAGCTGCGGCTGTAAAGCTTTTCATATCCTGAATAACCGCTGGATTATGCTTGAAGTATTTAAAGGATATGGTCGTTGAAGCAAAATATCAAACAAGTTCATCAAGGCAATAAGTTAATTTGACTGTGCCTATAAGTCTTTGAGCCGGTCTTTAAACCAGGAAATCATTGGAGACTTTGAAGAAATAGCAAAGCCCAATCCTTTCTGGAAAAATTCCTCTGCTTTATCAGTTTGACCATCTCTTAAATAAGCTTGAGCTAAAAACCCATTCATTTGCAATCCTCGAGAGTATGTTTTTAATCCAAACATATAAACTTCAATAGCTGCTTTGTAATCTTCTTGCCCATAAAAATATCGCCCCATGCCCATTAATTGAGCGTAGTTAGGCGCAACATTGAAATTATATACCTGAGATAAATTCTGAAGCGATTTTTTTAAGCCGGAGAAGTCATGTGAATTATAATGATGTTCTATATTCCAGCTTTTAAAAAGAAATTTTAAGCCATGGTGCACAGCCGGGGTGACGGTAGAAAGGTGATCTTCTTTGAATAAATCGAGATAACTAATTTCAAAGTTTGTGCTACTTCCCACATCAGATTTAAATTTTAGGTATTGATTATGCATTATTTTGCCATCTGCACCAAGTGTTCCCTCATTGGCCATGGTTATAAAGGCCAATTTATTTTGTGAGAAATTRGAGTTTTTTAGTTTATCTTTCCATTTGTTTGCGAGTGTCTCATTATCCCACCACAGGCTAGGGCTAATGGCTAAATGGTTGCTAAACTTTTCTAATGGACGTTCTGCAAGAGAATATATGGAAAGCATTGCTCCAATTGAATGCCCAATAAGAGTGTTGTGATTTGAAGAGGGGTAATTATTGTTAATATAAGGAATTAATTCTTTACTAAAAAAAGATAGAAAATTATCTCCACCTCCTGTTTTCATATAATTAACCTTAATATCTGTTGGCGAATAATCATATTCTCTATTATCTCCTGTAACACCGACTACGATTGTATAAGGCATTAAATTTGCTCTTGCTAAAGCTTTAGAAATACCAACAGTATTCAGAAAATTATCTTCTCCATCCAGAACATAAAGTACTGGGAAAATTGATTGTGGGTTATCAAGGCTGTTTTCAACTATTTCAGGGGTATAAATCCAAATTTTACGGTCACCAGACAAGATTTTTGATTTAAATGAAATATCCTGATAAATAGATGTATTATTTTGTGCGTGAGCGCTTAAAGAATTTAAACATAGAAAAAGCGTAACCAATAATAATTTTAGTGCTATTTTTATTTGGTAAATATTTTTCATTTGTATACTAACATCCTGTAAATAATTGAAAACGGACAGTATGTAACTTTTAGCCTAGATAGGGCGCAGCTTGTGTCAATAGTTCTTCAAAATCTAGGAGCCGCAAGGTGACCTGAGCATAAACCACTAAAGCATAGCGAATAGGCCCTGAGCGTACATCCCCAYTCAGCCCTAGGTTGGCCCTATTGGCCCCATTTTTCCGCCTGCTGCTTGCATTGGGAGTTATGGAGTTCTGCCAGAGTTATGGGGGCATAATACCTAATTCATAAGGTGCAGGTCCCGGGTTGGCGCTCTGCCCGTCCGCGTAACTGGTCTATAATGCAAAGTATGGACTAACCCGCCYTTCRCAGRGGTACCTTTCGATACTGAAAAGACATCTGGGTAAAACCCTTTTATCCTCGCAGTATCAAAAGTTACGTATTCACTATTTTATACTAATCGCTGCAATTACCGGAAATCGGCGATAACAGARGCCCTAACTTCATGCGCGCGGCCATTATCCCTGGTTGAGGTACCAAAAGCACAGCCACCTAAGCTAAAGGCAGGATCGCTRAAGMCRCCAAAACGTGGCTGTGGRTTGCTGGAAACAGCCATGATGGTGCGGAAGTTACAGCCAGGCTGCACGATACCGCGAGCAAAGCTGAAGGGACTTCCTGTAGGGTCATTATCGTGACGCGCACCAAACAAGTGACCCACTTCATGSACCCAGGTATTATCGGTACAGGACTGTTTAACRACAAAGAACCCTTGCGTTGAACTAGTGGASCCGATGGCGTTAACAATRCCGCAGATRMMAGGATCACCYGGCGTGGCMACAATCATAGCGACTAAATCAGCAGCTTGGGARTYTCTTGTATTGGTGGCAATAGAATCTTGGAASCCATCRTTKGTATTAACCAAMCCTTGAACATTAGAYTGGGCTGTAGAGCGCTCRGTTTGACCTTCAGTAAAGAATARGCCGGCACTCACGATTTGRGGCGGYAGACCGGTGASGCTGTAGGCTTCATTTGCTTGTGAGATAAAAAAGTTTAACCGGTCTACAGCTGGACCAACGCCGCCAAGCGCAGTAACCGCAGGCCCTGAGATGATCTGCATCACCCKAATTTGGGTCCCTCCAGCAAGTAAGCTAAGCTCCGACGTTAAAGCCTCAGCTGCGCCGCCCGGACGGGCTTTTTTTTCTTTACGACCTGGTCGRTCCTGCCGGCCTTTTMTCTCAACCGGTGTATCATCCTCAGTACCAATAACGGTGAAATCCCGCCCGTACATCAGATGATTGCCTTCCTGGGTGGTGTAAATCTCAAAAACCTTGCCGTCCATACGGATTTGGCCAAAAACCCGATCACCGTTCATAACAAAATTGACCGTATTCGGGTTTAATTCCCCCGCTTTGCCAGACTGTGCGTTCGTTGATTGGCCATGCCAAAAASTATAACCYGCGCCGGTGTTTCCCGCCCTGGTTTGTTTAATCGTGAATGAACGACCTGACCCCATATCCATATTAAAAGTTCGCGTCCCTGCTTTTAGGGCGTTCATGTTCAATTTAACCGGGATCATAGATGTGATTGTACCCACTTTGTCGCGCGCCCGAACAGCTGCCATCACGCTGGCATCTACCGAGGCTTTTTCCGACGAAAACAAGTTGATACTTTGTGCCTGAGCCAGACTGGTTATGCCTAGTACAGTAGCTAAACATAATGATATTGATGATCTTAATTTCATTGGAGTTGTCCCTTGGTGTTAAAAAATTTAACTGTCATTGATCTCACCATTTGGTTTATTGACGTGATGGTAAAATCCCCCCGAGTGTCTCCTCCGAAGGCCGACTGTAGCGGCAATGAAAATAAAGACAATACCCTTCWTAGTATAAATATACMCTTTTTAGTGTATATATTTTTAGCTAATGTGCCAACCGGCAAAACAATCCCCAGGGGAGTTCTGGGGGAGTTCTGGGGGARTTCTGGGGCAGCTCTGCGTGGAGGTTCTGGGGGAGTTCTGCGCAGTTCCGGGGCAGTTCTGGGAACGTAATACTCAATTCATAGCACGCCGGTCGCTATATACCGTGCCTTCTGCGTCCTTTCGAGTTGAACAACCACGCAGGTCCGACAGCAGCATTAACAATTGTAGCCCCATAACTGTGCGCGCGGGCTAGGTTGAACGGACTGTTATARGCGCTTGAGCTTTTGCGGCTTGCCTGCCCACGGCGTGARGGTCAGCCCGGTAATTTCACCGGCCTGACCGCGTTCAAATGCGATCGAGCCCGTGTTGCCCTCAAAGGCAAAACGGTTATCYCCGACTTTAGTGATCTCCAGCGATTGCCCTCTAGGGCGGTACCAAAACAGCTTGCCGTCTTCTACTTTGGCCACACGCACATCTTCCCCTGCCGCCTGATAGCTGCCTGCATAGTCAGCGAGCTCGTCAGCGGACAAAGCGGCCACTGCTTGCGGACCGGGAATAGGCTTGCCAAGCGCAAGGGATACGGCCCGCTGGCCTAGCTGTGTGACGTTGGCTTCGCCCGGCAAATTAGAGAGTATAATAACGTAGATATCGTCGGCTGGCAGGGTGGCACCGTATGTATTGAAGCCGTGAATGCCGCCGCCGTGCGCATAGACATTGMTGCCCTCATACACGCCCGTGTCCCAGCCAAAACCATAACCTGTTTCGTCGCCATTGTTCAGCACGCCGCTGGTCCAGGCTGCTTTGAGCACGTCGCGCGGCAGCAGCGCGTCCGAGAGCAAGCCTTTGTGCCAYTTRAGCATATCCTCACTGCTCGCAAGCAGCGAACCGGCGGCATGCGGMARGGWCATGGAGAGATAAGGCGCATGGGTGTACCCCTGCTCCGTCCGAGAGTAACCGCGCGCGCGGTTCGGGATCACGGCGACATTGCTGCCGTAATGGCTGTTCGTCATGCCGAGCGGCGTGAATATCCGCTTCGATATAAAATCTGCATAGCTGCTGCCATGCAATTTTTCGATCAATGCACCGAGCAAAACATAAGCTGAATTGCTATAACTCCACTGGCTGCCGGGTTTGAAATCAAGCGGCTTGTCCTTAAAGACATCCAGCATTTCAGAGAGCGAGCGATCAGTGCGGCCGGTCTTAAAAAATCCTGGGAAACTAGTATAGTTCGGAATGCCCGACGTGTGCTGGAGCAACTGCGCAATCGTAATAGCCTCGCCGTGGGTGGGATAATCCGGCAAGTGGTTGTTGATATTATCGCTAACCTTCAACAGCCCGTCTTGTTGCAGCATCAAAATGCCAACAGCGGTGAATTGCTTGGTGATTGAGCCGAGCCGGAAGGTCATATGCGGCGCGATTGGCAGCYCGTGCTCGGCGTCCGCAAGGCCGTAGCCTTTTTTCAAAAGGATCTGATCGCCTTTTGCCACGAGAACCGACGCTCCGGGCCGRTCGGCACTGTAAGCTTCGGCGAACATCTGATCGAGCTGTTGGCCAATAGAGCTTAGCCGGGGTTCAGCCGCTGCGTGCGGTGCAGACCTTTCGCTGTCATCATATTTGATCCGCCCGGCAGCATAAAGCCCGCCCGCGGACAGCAGCGCACCAATGATAATCCCGCCAACAATTTTCTGCATGATAGCCCCCYTNAGATGATTGCCTTGAATACGCCCAACACYTTAATCGAGGMGAAACCAGCCCCTCTATAGTAGAAAACCCWTAGGCCGAATAAAGCGACATGTCAAAATCGGGCGGTTGAAAGCATACGGTTGAWARTAMGGNGTGCTCAACTGTCAGCATATACAGGCAGGGCAACGCAGAGTATATTCTGTCCCGTGATCTACACCTGTTCCGAGATCAATACAGCAGGCATCTTTAACCGTCTCTCAGGGCTACAATGGGGCTAGTCGTCGCCACTTTTGCCGCTTGCCCACCAACGGTGATACTGGCAATGCCAAGCGCTGCAATTCCTGCAAGCAGGAAAATACCAGTGCCTAACTCAGTACGATAAGCAAAACTATCAAGGTATTGTGTGGCGGCATACCAAGAGATCGGCCACGCGCATAAGAGAGACCAGAATACGGGTTTGGAAAACTGCAAGACCAGCAACTGGATAATGGCACGGGTTGAGGCACCAAACACTTTACGGATGCTCACTTCTTTCGCTTTATCTTGTGCTGTGATAGCGGCCAATCCGTACAGGCCGATACACGCAAGAAAGAGCGCAAGCCCTGCAAGGCCGCTAACCAAATAGCCATTTGTTTTRTCGCTRGTGTACATTTTTGCRATATTATCTTCTATAAATTCGATCCGGATAGAATCTTCTGGCCTATAATCATCCCAAACTTCTTTAATGCTTGCAATACCCTGTTCCAAGTTTGCACCCGGTACAAAATCAACACTTAAATTGCGGAATTGCCAGTGGTTCAACGTATAAACTGTTGGCAGGATCGGTGTCCTTGAAGACCCAAATTGAAAATCTTTAACAACACCAATAACAACAGGGCTGAGTTTATCAAAATTGGTCATTGTAAGGGCTTTCCCAAGGGCATCACTGGGCTGTGCAAATCCAAGCTTTTGCGCCGCTGTTTCATTAATGAGAATTGAAACAGCAGAAAGGCCCTCACTATCGATGTTCAGTAACATATCACTTGGGCGATCACTGGAGAAACTGCGACCGATACGTAACGGAATGCCGTAAACATCAAAAAAATCTGGATCAAYAGCCAAAAYGCTRCTGTTTAGGGGTGTTTGATCGGCGCGATCACGAACCGTTARTAAGGTGGCTGCTCTGTTCCCATCGCCGGGAACTCTCTCTGAAAAAGCAACACCATCAACATACGGCAATGCCTTAATTCGGTTCGCAATTGCTTCAGCCCTYTCTYTTGAATGTCGGTAATCCATCTGTCGAATAACYAATTTGTTTTCRAYCTYARGGCCAAGGTCCTGCGACGTGCTGAAGCTACGTTGYTCATGTATAATAGCCGCACCAATTCCTAGCGACACAGATATTGTAAATTGCAATGTAATTAATACCGAACGCAGGTTGGCCCCTCCCGCTGAACCCAGCTCGTTCCTCAAAACAGCGGCAGGATGGATACCTGACAAAACGAACGCCGGGTAAACGCCTGCAATGAGTGTAACAAAGAAAATAAGCGCGAATAGACTGATAAGCATCACATAGTCCGTAAGCATGCCCACAGTCATGCCGCGCACGATCAAGTCATTCAAAAACGGCAGCGCTGCTTCAACTATAATAATGCCTAAGATAAGTGAAAATACTATCATGAGCACGGTTTCCCCTAGGAATTGCATGACGAGCTGAGAGCGTCGTGCACCAAGCACTTTCCTAACGGATACTTCCTTGGCGCGCTTCATTGCGCGGGCAAGAGTTAAATTCATGAAGTTAACACTCGCCAAGATAAGGACGAGCAATGCTAAGGATGAAATGACGTAAATAATGCCCCAGTTGCCACCATATGGATCAGAGTAATAATAATTAGACGTCATATGGATATCTGAGATGTTTTTTAAATAGGGTCTGTATATCTCGCTGACTTTGGCATCCCACGGGAATTGGTCATCCCCCATAATGTTCTTACCAGGGACTTTCGCGTCTACAAATGCAGGAAGAGCTGTTTCAATTGTCGCTGCGCGCGCGCCGTGCTTGAGTTTTAAATA
>JAESRJ010000057.1 GCA_016764715.1 Kordiimonadaceae bacterium
GCTTCCACTGAGACTGAAGCTGGGGTCGTGGCTGCTGAGACTGTCGCGGAAAACGAAGCCACACCGGAAACGGCAGAGCCCGTCGCTGAAGAAGTTGTCGACGCGGCTGTAGCTCCTGCAGGAAAAACCGAGGAMGCTGCTGAGGCTGCCCCTGTTGCTGAGCCTGCTAAAGCCGATACTGCTGCTGTGCCCGCAATTGCAGCGGTTGAAGCTGATTTAGCCGTTGACGCAGTGACTGAAGCGACCAAGGGCGCTGAAACAGAGGCTTCTTCTGAAGTGGAAGACAATGCTGACGCTAAGACCGAAGATGAAGCTGCCGAATTAGTCGACCGTTTCTTTTTTGCCTGGGCACCGAAGCGCAAACCCCGCCCTCACAGTGGCCCACAAAACCGCAGTCGCCAGGGCCAAGATCAAGGCCAGGACCGTAAAAGTCAGGACCGGAAAGGCCAAGACCGTAAAGGCCAGGGCGCTCGCGGCAAGGCCACCGATAAGGTACACGGCGGCAAGCCGGGTGGTCGTTCGTTCTCAAGCAAAAGCAAAAGCAATTTCAAAGGTAAGCCGAGTAAGCCTTCTCGCCCGCCGAAGCGSGAGAAAGTCGCCGATCCAGATTCGCCGTTTGCAGCRCTTGCTGGTCTTAAAAGCGCGCTAGAGAAAAAGAAATAGGGACAGGTGCCGGAAACTGAAAAGGCGAACACTGATACAGAGGCAAAGTTACGGCTGGATAAATGGCTGTGGCACGCCCGCTTTTTCAAAACCCGGTCCCTAGCTTCTAAAGTGTGCAAAGCAAACAAAGTCCGGATTAACGGCACCCTYGCTCAGAAAGCCAGCGCGACGGTGAAGGTGGGAGATATGCTTACCTTTCCGCAGGCCAAYCACATCAAGGTCGTAAAGCTCTTGGATCTTGGCACGCGCCGGGGCCCCGCGAGTGAAGCGCAACTGCTGTATGATGACCRATCACCGAAAATTGAAAAGGCGACCGCAATAGCTGCTGGCGAGSWTTCAGGCATGCGCGATCAAGGCTCTGGGCGACCGACAAAAGTAGAGCGCCGTGCAATAACTAAACTGCACGGCAAGGATTGATTGCCTGTTCGTCATTAAAAACCGTTGCTCAGCAAGCTTCTTTTGGGCATAAAGCGTTAAAACCAAAACAGTCAGGAAGGTTTTGGTGTGTAAGAGGAGGATACCCCCGTGACGTATATTGTCGTCGAGGCCTGCATTAAATGTAAACGGATGGACTGTGTAGAAGTATGYCCTGTGGAYTGCTTCTATGAAGGTGAAAACATGCTGGTTATTAACCCAAACGAATGCATTGATTGCGGCGTTTGTGARCCAGAGTGCCCGGAAGARGCCATTTTGCCYGATACMGARGATGGCCTTGAGAAGATGCTTGAGGTTAATACCAAATGGTCTGAAATTTGGCCAAACATCACTGTKAAGGGTGAYGARCCCGCTGATGCAGATGATTGGGCTGGTAAAGAAAACAAGATGGAGCAATTCTCCGAAGCACCAGGCGCCGGAAGTTAATTGACCGAACGGCACCTTCTTAAGGTGTTGTTAGCAATGCGAATCATTAAACCGGGTGGGTGACGCTCGGTTTTTTTATGCACGYTTGCTATTCTACCCGAGCGGTTAAAAAACCGTGAATACCCCGAGGTTTAGCTGATTTTCGGGGTTTTCTTGGCCCAAGGGCTACATTTTTACTGAAAAATGTGTTATACATAGGTTGATGTGACGCTTTTGCGCCCATGAGGACAGGGTGCGTGTGCAGGTGGTAACCACCACCAATTTTAATAAGTTTGCTGTGGATTTACCGTGGTTTTGGCCCTGGAGGGGGYTTCTGCGGATGAGTGTAGCAGCGTTTTTGTGGGCTTTGTCTGTGAAGGATGGATCCCAGGGGTTTCCGCAGCCTAACCCAATTATGGTTGCGTATGAAACCGATTGCCGCCAGGGAGCAGGTGCGGCGTATAATTAGTTAGTAGGAAGGATTTATTWCACTATGGCAAAATCTAGTAAGCTCGAATTTTCTATCGGCGATTATATTGTTTACCCAAAGCACGGGGTGGGCAAAATCACTGAACTTGAAACTCAGGAAATCGCAGGCATGGTGCTTGAACTTTATGTTGTGCGCTTCGAAAAAGAACGTATGACCCTGCGCGTACCAACAAATAAAGCGGAAGTTAGCGGTATGCGCCGCTTGTCATCTAATGCGACGCTTAAAGAAGCTTTCATTACACTTAAGGGTCGTGCGCGTATCAAGCGGACAATGTGGTCTCGCCGGGCGCAAGAATATGAAGCCAAGATCAATAGCGGCGATTTGGTTTCAATTGCTGAAGTTGTGCGTGATCTGCACCGCGGTGAAGATCAGCCTGAGCAATCTTATAGTGAGCGCCAGATCTACGAAAGTGCGCTYGGACGTTTGGCAAGGGAGCTTGCTGCAGTTGAGGAAATCGACGAAGCAGCGGCGATGACTAAGCTCGAAAATGAGCTGGTAGCATAAACGAATCTATTCGTTCTTTGCTTACCAAGTCTAAATTAGACCCGTTCCGATTTTCGGAACGGGTTTTTTTGTGCGATTTGCCCAATGAGCCAGATTGCTAACAAGTTATAGCCACACGAAAATTCCGAAGGCACGTAATTTTATTGCGCTAATGACCAATAATAAATACCTAATATTTGAAAAAAAAGGCTGCTTTTTGCGTAGAAATGGTCATAATGCATGTGATTAATCAGGTGCATTAAAATGGTATTTCAGGATACATGGTTTGCACTGCTTAAATACATCTCTTGTTAGGAGGCTGAATTGGCGCGAGGAAACTGGGCTACTGCAGAAGACAGGAAGTTAATTCGTCACGCCATGCGCGCGCCCATGTTAGAGCGCGAAGAAGAAATGGAGCTGGCAATTAGCTGGCAACAAGAACGCGACGAATATGCGCTTAAGAAACTAACCGAATCGCATCTTCGCCTTGCCATCTCCTCCGCCAGCAAATACCGACACTACGGCCTGCCAACCGCTGACCTTATTCAGGAAGGTACGGTTGGATTGATGGAGGCCGCCTACAGGTTTGATACKTCTCGGGAAGTGCGTTTCTCTACTTATGCCAATTGGTGGGTCCGCGCTGCAGTTCAGGATTATGTTTTGCGCAACTGGTCCATTGTACGTACAGGCACAACCTCTGCTCACAAATCTCTGTTCTTTAATCTCAAGCGTCTTAAAGCCCGTATGGGCGTTGACCCAGACCGACCGCTTTCCTTTAACGCACGTACCCAGATCGCCGACGAGATGGGCGTAAAGTTGCGGGATGTAGAAGCAATGGAAGGYCGGATGACGGCCAATGATCGCTCGCTTAATGCGCCGGTCGCTGACGAAAGCGCACAGGAATGGCAGGACCTTCTGATATCCGATGCACCGCAACCTGAAGCGGTTGTCATGGAAAAGCGTGACGGAAACAAAAAAGCAGAGCTCATTGAAATGGCGATGAAAGGCCTGACTGACCGGGAAACTTTCATCATCCGTGAGCGCCAACTGAAAGAAGACGGCGTTACACTCGCGGTTCTTGGTGGCCAGTTGGGTATTTCCAAAGAGCGTGTTCGGCAGCTGGAAGCCCAAGCTCTTGGTAAATTGAAGCAGGGGCTTATTCGTCTTGTCGGCGATCCTGTGCTGGCGGGCCTTGCTGAAGGCTAGTTGTTCGCTCGCTTCTTATCATTCTCAAATATACGGGCTTAAACGTTGCGCTATAACCGGGTCGCGGTTTACCGCAGCAGGCAATAGCTTGTTATGCCTATTCAAGCCTCTCATAAACCGTTCCTCATCTCTAACAGCCGCTCATCCCTTAATCTGATCACGCTGCCTTTTCGACCTTAAGGTTAGCCCGCGACCTGCAAAGACCTTTCTACGGGTACTTGCCGGGCAGAAAATTATAACAATAAGGACAGGCGATGAAGAATTTACTGATAGCCCTTCTGGCAGTTTTCGTGGGGGCCCATGCAGCTTTTGCTGGCAAACCTCCTTCGTTTGATGTGAAGGTTTCAGGCGAAGGCCCCGTTATGATCATGATCCCAGGATTAAGTTCAGCAGGGGCGACGTGGGATACCACCGTTGAAAAATATAAGGGTAGCTACCAAACTCATGTACTTACATTGCCGGGCTTTGCAGGCCAGGCAGAAACGGTTACAGAGAATTTCATCCAAACCATGCGGGATGAAATCATTCACTACATTCGGTCAGAAAACATTACGAGACCCATTCTACTGGGCCACAGTTTGGGCGGATTTCTCGCMCTGCAAATTGCAATAGCTGACCCTGATCTCACCTCGAAGCTTGTGATCGTGGATAGCCTGCCGTTTCTTCCGGCAATTATGATCCCTGGAGCCACATTGGAGAGCGCAGCGCCAATGGCGAAGCAGATGCGGTCAAGCATGCAGGCACAGTCACAGGAAGAGTATAAGAAAACCGCGCACCAGTATCTTGGCAACATGACTAACAGCGCCGAAAAAACAGACCTTATTTTCGAATGGGGTATTGCGTCGAGCCGCCAAGTCTCCGGGCAGGCCATGTACGAACTGTTCACCACAGACCTGCGAGATGAGATAGCTGTTATAAAAACACCAACGCTAGTGCTTGGCGCTTGGATTGCTTTTAAGAACTACGGAGCCACGCACGATAACACTTTAGCAAAATATAAGGCCCAATACGCTAAGTTAGATAATGCAAGGGTGGTGATGACCGATATCGGAAAGCACTTCATCATGTGGGACGACCCAGATTTCTTCTTTGGAGAAATCGACACGTTTCTCAAGGGATAAACCCGACTATTGTGTGTATGGGGATGCGATCCAATCTCTCCCCATACACATTGTACTGAAAGACCAGATGCCGGGAAGAARACCGTATCGCCCTTTCAGCTTGTCTGCATACCAAAAGCACCGCTAAACTGATGGGATGACCGTGACCAAAGCCCCTTTCTTAAAACCCGCTTCCAAGCGGTACTGGACATTGCAGGCGTTCGGTTGGACTGCATTTTTGTTTGTAAATCTCGCTATCACGGCAGGGTTTACAGGAATAGAAACCATTTCYGTGGTCGGCTATATCAATGTTTCGGTGGTGGGCCTTTTTACTTCCCACGGTATTCGCGGCTTCATTATACGAGGTGACTGGGCGCGGCGCAGCGCTTTTATCATTGCTAGAAACATCGTTCTGGCTGCAGTTTTCGGGGCTGCTTTATGGGCCTTGGTTTCGCTTAGCATCAATAATCAGTTTTATACGAAGATCGCTGGTTATAAGGGGCTTCCCCTGGTTTTGGCGTTAACCATCACGTTCCAGTTTATGGTTATGTTGCTGGTGTGGCAGGGTATTTATCTGGTGACGATCCTGCTGCGGAACAGCAAACAGGCCGAGCAAGATAAATGGAATTTGGTGGTTGCTGCCAAGGACGCACAGCTGATGGCACTGAAGGCCCAGATAAACCCACATTTTCTGTTCAACGCCCTCAACAGCATAAGGGCACTGGTCCTTGAGCAGCCCGAGGTAAGTCGAGAAATGATCTCGCGGCTTTCTGCGATGTTTCGCTATAATCTCAGCTTTGCGGGAGAAAAAAGCGTCCCGCTCGCCGAAGAAATTAAGGTAACGGGGCACTATCTGGCACTTGAAAAAGTGCGGTTCGAGCACCGGCTGTTGGTGACATGGACCCTTGTAGGTGACCTAGACGACTTTCTCATTCCGCCGCTCACCTTGCAAACGTTGGTCGAAAATGCTGTTAATCACGGCATCGCAAACCTGCCGGCAGGCGGCGAAGTTGCTATTACCATCGNCAGCGACCCTGGTAGGGTTTGCATCACTGTACGGAACCAAGGCCAATTGAAATCGGATAACGGGGCATCCAGTTCATCCGGGCTTGCTATTGGGCTGAAAAACACGCAGGAACGCTTACGTATTTTCTACGGAGACCGCGCTAAAGTGTCGTTGGAGCAGGTCGGTGTTTATGTTGAAGCTACGATGATTTTGCCAAAGGCAGACCATGAGACTTAAAGCCCTGATAGTTGATGATGAGCGCTTGGCGCGTAGCGAACTAAAGCATCTGCTATCGGAGATTGACGCTGATGTTGAAGTGCTAGCGGAGGCTGATAACAGCGACACAGCTCAGACCCTGATCGAAAACCAGCATTTTGATCTGGTTTTTCTGGATATTCAGATGCCCGGCAGAAACGGTTTTGAACTGTTGGATGATTTAGCCGTTTGTCCGCCGGTTATATTCACCACAGCCTATGATCAATATGCTTTAGCGGCGTTTGRGGCGAACGCCATCGATTATTTGCTTAAGCCAATTGACAACGACCGCTTGAAAGCAGCAATCGAGAAGGCCGTCACTGTTGGCTATCTAGAGACGCCGTCTAATACAGAGGCAAAGGCCGAGGACTTCCGTGACCATATTTTCATTAAAGACGGAGAAACATGTTGGTATGTGGCGCTAACTGATCTTATCGCCTTTGGTTCCGAAGGGAATTATTGCCGGGTCTATATGGCAGGTGCTGAACCACTTATCAGGAAGTCGCTCAATCAGTTACAGGACAAACTTAGTACCGACCAGTTTTTCAGAATAAGCCGTCAACATATTATCAATTTGCGCAAGATTGCTTCTGTGGGTGTGTCGGTAGCGGATACGCTTGAGGTTACTATGGAAAATGGGCTGACCTTAGAAATGTCGCGGCGTCAGTCGCAGGTTTTCAAAGAAAAAATGAGCCTTTAGTATCATGAACGCSGTTTAGTCGGTGTTTGAGSCYGGKGCTTCTATTGYTCTTATATGGTTTGCATTGGTAAGAATAATTTTTGGACCGCCTGCCCACTCTACCCAGCCTCGTGCCTCGATCCAGGTATCTTCGAAAGATAGGATGTCGGTATTTTTGGCTTTGAATTGCCGGTACAAAGCACGCGGAATTTCGACGGTAAAATCGGTGTTTCTATCTGGCCCGAAATTGAGAAAACTCTTGGCCTTCAGCTTCTTCGCAGACAGCACTTTTCCTCTGATAATCTGGAACCAACCCGGCCTCACGTTGCCACTTTCCTGCCAAACGGGGCGCATACCCGGGATYCTCCATAAGCCTGCCTTGTCGAGTTGCGCCGCCGCTTCAATTTGGTAAATTAGCGTGCTTACCTCTAGTGATTTACTGTTTGAAAAGGCCATTACCGAGCCGTTTTGAAGCAACAATTCCTGAAGCCATCGGCCACCGCCAAGAAACACATGGGCAACGGTGCGGTCCAAGTAATCAACGGGCGTCGCGCCRCAGAACAATTCAAGATGTTTGCCCAAWGCGTGGGTGGCCAAAATCGATTTTGACTGCGCAGCGTAAGGCCAGCTTTTGAAGGGTGCGCCGTCAGGCCAATATTCAGGTGCTTTCACGTCTGCCAATTTCACAACTTCACCTGTTTCCAGCGTCAGTTGGTCGCCGCCCGATACTTCTTTCACCACCCCAGAACCGCACGCTTTCCATTGCTTTTTGATCATCGCTTGGTGTTCATTTTCAGCAGCCTGCGCAGGTGCAGCAAGGCAAAATACAGTCAGCGTTAACCCCAATATCGTCGGTATAATTCCCATGCGGCCAGTTAGGCAGAAAACCCGTGGTTGGTAAAGCGGCTTGCTACTATCATTGCCAAAAGGCATTGGCCGAAGCTTAGGGATCGCTGCTTGGGACTGGCAGCCGTTGACGCGCCTCTGCTTTACCGGTAAACCATTTTCTTTCCGCTAAGGTATGGTCCCGTAGCTCAGTTGGATAGAGCACCAGATTCCTAATCTGGGGGCCAGTGGTTCAAATCCACTCGGGATCACCACYTTTTTGATGACAGCGCCGTAATTTTGATGACGTCTCGGTAATTCGATTTAAACTGGGTTGATGGGCTAGCTGACTTTGCGAAGTTTTCTAGCAGCAGCCCGCGCTTCTTTATGGTCTGTGCTAGCGCGGTCGAACCACATCAATGCCCACCGTTTATTGCGCCGGACACCGTCCCCGTCGCGGTAACAAAGGCCTAGCAAGTATTGGGCCCAAGTTTCGTCTTTTTCAGCGCTTTGGCGGTATAGCCAAGCCGCAAACCACATGTTTTGTTCAACCCCATCGCCGTGATAGTAGTGTACGCCTAAATCGATTAGTGCCTGCGAGTGGCCCTCTCTAGCGGATGCTTCAAGCCACTTAACGCATTCAGGCAAGTTCAAGGAGTATGATTTATCACCGCCATGAATTTCTGCCAACCAATACATGGCGGCAGCATTGCCGGCTTTTGCAGATTTGCGGAACCAGCGATTTGCCATTTTCCATGATTGCTGGACTACTTCCCCATCATTATACATATGCCCGATATTTAGCATTGCAGATTCGTGGCCATTTTTTGCGCTTCGTCGGTACCATTTCAGCGCCCTCACAAAGTCTTTTTCAACGCCACGGCCATAGTAAAAACAGTGACCAAGACTTACTTGTGCGTCCGGTTGATCCTGTGCTGCTGCCAATTGGAACCAACGAATGGCGGTCTTGATATTGCAAGTTACTACATGGCCATCTCGATAGCTTTCGCCGAGATAATTTTGAGCCTCCGCATCACCTTGTTTTGCTGCCATCCTGTACCACTTGATTGCTTTACGTCTGTTTATAGGTGTATCGAAGTCATAACTTTCACCCAAACAAAACTGTGCATCGACAATGCCACCAAGGGCATCCGGTTCCAGTTGTTTTCTTCGCTCTAATGTCTCTGCATGTTTCATGCGCGGACAATTGCTAGAAAAATGCAATCAGTCAAGGCGMGCTTGCGCCGACAGGCTTGGGTTTGGATTATTCTTTTGTCATTGKTYCGCGCAGGCTTTATACAGCGCTCWCAGCCACTGAAGGACAGATGATGAGTGAATTACCGCCGTGCTCCAAATGCCAGTCTCCTTACACTTATGAAGACGGAAGCCTGCTTGTCTGCCCTGAATGTGCGCACGAATGGGCACCGGGGGCGTCAGCCGCGGACGAAGAGCAAGAAGCGCAGATTAAAGACGCTAACGGCAATCTGCTTCAGGACGGTGATACGGTTACGGTGATCAAAGACCTTAAAGTTAAAGGTTCCTCGTTCGTGGTGAAGGTAGGCACTAAGGTGAAGAACATTCGGCTTGTGGACGGCGATCATGATATCGACTGTAAAATTGACGGCATCGGTGCGATGAAGCTTAAATCGGGTTTCGTGAAGAARATCTAAGGCTCGCGGCTGCCCTTGCAGCAAATTTTAGCAGGTGTTTTCACTGGCCTCCGCAGGCTGTTCCTATTCATTCTTCAGGAACTGCAGCAGAAAAGTCACAGATTTCAGGGGTTTCCGCTGTCTGAGGCCTCGCGCTAGCGGTGAGTAAAGATACCGATTCGCTGGCACATTATCATAGTGTATTTGAGTAGGTTTCTGTAAAAGATAAAAAAAAGGCCAGCAAAAAGCTAGCCTTTCCGTTCCGGTGTCTAGACCAGCTTAGTCAAGCAACTTCAAGCTACCTGCAGAAGTGCGACCGCGGCGATCTTCTTCCATCTCGTAAGAGATTTTCTGGTTGTCGTTCAAGCCGTTAAGGCCTGCAGCTTCAACAGCAGAAATGTGTACAAATACATCGTTTCCGCCTTCGTCCGGCTGAATAAAACCAAAACCTTTAGTGGCGTTAAACCATTTAACAGTACCGTTAGCCATTATATATCATCCTCTTACGCGTATTAATATGTAGCCAGAAAAGTAGCGTAAGAAAATATCTAGTCAGGCATCATGTGTGCGGTGTTAAGCACACCGACCCTCACGCTGTACACTCAGATTACATTTCTGTAAAGGGAGATTTACGGCCTTTCCAACATCCTGTTACTGTTAATTAACCACATACTATATTTGCCTTTTWKGGGAATATCGGAATCCTCTTTCTTGGTAAAATGGCGGCAAAGAAAGAATCACTTGATTGATCGGCTCTCTGCCGTCTGATCACCGTAATAGATAGAATTCATGGTACGGGCGACCGTAGTCGCATCCCAATTTTCATTGTGCTGAAAACTTGTAACGGGTCAGAAATGAAGCCGGGTAGCTAAAAAAGGCGGGGTTTGGCGGCGCGACGAGTTGGCGGTTGAAAGCGCTTCGTTTGAGCGACATCCCGGAATTTTCTTTCAATTCTTCGGCGCAAACCTCCACTTAAGACTGAGATTTTTACTGTTTCTAAAGCCTTTTCATTTACCAATTCTTGGTTGGTAACGTGTGAAGGACTTTTTTTGGCGCTTACGACCACCATAGACGCTGCAGATTTCCGCCCGGTTGGCCCTCATAGGGTGCTATGGGCTTATTGGCGTGAACTGCAGCAAGCAGCGCTTGGCCATTTTCCTTTGCGGTCTGACTTTAACCCAGCGATGGTAAAAAAAATCCTGTCTCAGATCGGCATTAGTGAATATGTCGACCGCGATACTCAAATCATCAGATTATTGGGCGGCAACCACCAGGGAATTTGGCCCGATCTGATGGCAGGGGCGAACTTGTTCGATTTTTTGGATAAAAAAGCTGCCAAGGAACGCCGCGAAATATACCAGGAAATGATGCATCGGCCGTGCGCTTGTTTTCTTGAGACTCAACTAAAAGACAGAAGAGGCGCGGTAACAGACCTTTCCGGCATGATGCTGCCGAGCTTATCTAAAAAGGGTACGCCGACGATTATTATCGGCACCTATATGTTTCATGCTAACCCRTTAGAAGTCGGATTGCTATCTGATACAGGCGTGGTTGGCCGGAAAACCAATACACGCACCTACATCAACTTTACTTAACGAAAGCAGAAGTACCCGCCGGGGTATCAGTACTGTTAAAGGCGCCAAATTACTCGAACGGGGGCTCTGCGTCCCAGTCCAACCCTTTTGGGGCGCCGTTTGTAAGCATATCTTTGAAGTCAGGATCCCGTTTTTCAAGGAAGGATTGAACGCCTTCTTTGCCGTCACGCGTGCTGGTGTGAAGCATGGTACGGCTATCGATTTTATGC
>JAESRJ010000214.1 GCA_016764715.1 Kordiimonadaceae bacterium
GGCAACCACAGGAATAACGCCCGTCCATAGAGGATCAGCATGATTAAGCGGGTTGGCTGACAGTCGCCCACTCGCCTGCACTGAACTATCGCCCATCTTGTGCGCGGCATACCCCCGAAGGGCTTCGCGCCACGTCACGGCCAATAGAAACGGCAACGCCATAATGCTGACGAGATAAATCTGATGCTCAAAATCACCCACTAGAAACTCCTAAAACTTAGCCATTAATTCGTCGTACCGCAGCTTTAGATCGGCGCGGTCCGCCATTGGTACGCGTTCAATACGGCGGACCAATGTTGCAATTCGGTTCTCAAGCGTCCCGGTATCCATTTTTAGCGGCGCTGCGATCTGTTTCATCTCGCGCATTATACCGTTGCAATGCAATATGATGTCGCAACCAGCTTCTAGGGAGCGAACGGCCAAATCACCGAGCTCACCGTCCAGCGCCTTCATCGACATATCGTCGGTCATCAACAGGCCTTTGAAGCCAATCTTCATCCGAATTGCACGGGCAATGACAAGTTTGGATAATGTCGCTGGATTGACCGGGTCAATAGCGCTGTAAAGAATATGCGCGGTCATGCCAAAGGGGGCATCTTTCAGGGCCTGAAACGGGATAAAGTCTTTGCTTTCCAGTTCTTCCAATGAGGCCTCAACCACCGGCAGCTCGTGGTGGCTGTCAGCTGTGGCGCGGCCGTGCCCGGGCAAATGCTTTATCACAGGCAATACGCCGGCTTCCTGAAATGCATCTGAAGCGATGCGACCAAGTGCTGAAACAAGTCCAGGGTCTGGCGCAAAGGCACGGTCGCCTATCACGTCGTCACCGTTAGGCTGCGGCACGTCAATAAGCGGTGCACAGTTGACATTGATACCAACCTTACGCAGGTCATCTGCGATGAGTTTGCAGTTCAAGCGCAGCGCACTGGCGGCAAGCGTAGGATCTTTGAGTGCCATTTCACCAAACGCGGCCATCGGCGGATATTTCCGCCAGTGGGGCTCAGTGAGGCGCTGGACTCTGCCGCCTTCCTGATCGATCAAAATGGGAACTTTGTGACGGCCAATTGTGCGCTTGAGGTCAGCCGTTARSGCAGCCACCTGTTTACGGTCAACAATATTGCGGGCGAAAAGGATAAAGCCCAGCGGCTTCTCTTTACTGAAAAAGAACCGCTCCTGATCTGTCAGGACCGGTCCTTCACAACCGAAAATAACGGGTTTCATCCGGGAAGCCTAAGGGTTTACAACGATACAGGACTGCTCACTTGCGCGCATGGCAAGGCATTCCTGATCAGCCGCGGTCCGGTCTTTGAACGGACCGACSCGCAAACGGTACARGGTYCTATCGCCAGAGCGAACAGCCTCATAATCAGCTGTTTTTCCTGTAAATTGGCCTAGAAATTTTCCCCGAACAGTRCGCCAAGCRTTTTCCGCAGCTTTCTTACTGCCGTAAGCCCCGAGCTGAATTCGGTGTGCGTCAACAGCAGCCGGGGCCGCAGCAACAGTAGCACTTGGCGTAACAAYTTTTGGCCGCTCAGCCACTACTGGCTGCTTTTCAGGCGTCTTCAGCGGCGGAGCGTCAGAGCCGCCTGTCGTGGCAGCAATTACATCACCAATTGGGTCCGCAGATTTTTYAACTGGCGYATCATCRGGAATATCAGTGATCGGCGTTTCTGCATACTCACCCAACTTGACGCCAGGCGTAGGCTGTTTGCCGTCTCTATTTTCATAGATGCCCAAATCACGGTTCGGAACTTTCAAGCCACCYACTTCATCTGGCAGCTCTTTTGTRGGCCCTTCGGGGGCAGCCACGAATATAGGTTCAACCACTGGCGGATCGGTGTAAAGGCTATACATATACCAGCCAAACAGGCCCAAAATAACAGTCGCCACACCAATTGACGCATACAGCACCATATTGCTGTTGCCGGTCGGGTCTATGTTACCTTCATCAGGAACAGGCTGCAGCCACGGCGGAATATCCTTGCCGTCCTCTTGTCCGTATTCCTTGTCGTCCGTCATTCTATCCCATTTCCTCCAGAGGCTTCACCCCAAGTACSATTAGGCCGCTGGCGATAACAAGTGCCACGCTGCGGATAAGTGCCAAACGAGCCAAGGTAGTGCCCTCATTCCCATCAATAATGAAACGAAGTGACGGCTCACTATTGCCTTTATTRAAGAGCGTATGAAACTCTGACGCCAGATCATAGAGAAAAAACGATATTCTATGCGGCTCGTGTGCTTCTGCAGCGCTTTCAAGTAAACGTGGCCATGCAGCGCAGCGCTTTATRACCGCGAGCTCATCCACATCATCAATCACTGAGATATCCACTTTAGCGAGGGCGGCATCGCTGGTGTCGAGACCTGAGAACGCTTCTTTGGCCTTCCGTATCACTCGGCACACGCGCGCATGAGCATACTGTACATAAAACACCGGGTTGTCTTTGGATTGCTCAACGACTTTGGCAAAATCAAAATCAAGCGGTGCATCGTTTTTGCGTGTCAACATAATGAAGCGCGTCACATCGCGGCCMACYTCGTCRACCACTTCGCGCAACGTCACAAAGTTKCCAGACCGTTTRGACATTTTCATYTGYTCGCCGTCCCGGAGCAASCGCACRAGCTGGCACAGCCGCACATCAAGCTCGCCGTCTTCAGCCAAGCCTTTAACGGCGGACTGCATRCGCTTYACATARCCGCCGTGATCCGCACCCCAGACATTGATCATTTTCTTGAAGCCGCGCTGGTACTTATCATAATGATAAGCAATGTCAGCGCCAAAATAGGTGTAATCGCCATTTGATTTCTGYAAGGCCCGGTCRACATCRTCGCCGAAATCRGTMGCRCGGAACARWGTTTGCTCSCGCGGYTCCCAATCRTCGGTYTTYTGGCCCTTMGGYGGCTCMARCACGCCTTCRTAWATATGGCCGCGTTCCCGCAGGCTTTCTACAGCTTCAGCAATACGCCCGCTTTCGTGCAATGTTTTCTCGGAAAAGAAAACCGAWTGGACAATACCAAGTGCTGCAAGGTCTTCCCTAACAAGATCCATCATCGCGTCGCTTGCGTCCTGGCGGATAGGTTYTAGCCATTCGGCCTCATCMGCGTCCAGCCAYTTGTCGCCGTATTTTTCCTTAAGCATACTACCGACTGGCACCAAGTAATCACCCGGATATAGGCCTTCTGGAATCACGCCAATGTCGCGGCCATGCGCTTCACAGTAGCGCAGATAAGCCGACCGTGCCAGCGTATCAATCTGGCTGCCAGCGTCATTGATGTAATAYTCTTTSGTGACATCAAAGCCCACTTTTTGSAGCAAATTGGCAAGGGCATCACCAAATACAGCGCCGCGAACGTGGCCAACGTGCAAAGGCCCAGTTGGGTTCGCCGATACATATTCGACGTTTACTTTTTCGCCSCYRCCYAWATCRCYACTACCRAAATCSGTRCCSGCWGCCAAAATTGCYTTTACTTGYCCRTGCCAAAARCTGGTGGCCAAGCGCAGRTTAATRAAMCCCGGYCCKGCGATCTCGACACYTTCWACATCATCCARCAKTTCMAGGCGCGGCGCTAACAGMTCAGCMAYATCMCGCGGYTTRCAGCGCGCYTGCTTWGCCAAAACCAGCGCTGCRTTYGTKGCAATATCGCCGTGRCTTGCATCGCGTGGCGGCTCAACSGCRATATTYYTYGTATCAAGRTCAGCWSGCAGRTCWCCYGCAGCACTAAGGGCCGCAAGCTCGCGGTCAACAACACCCCGGAAATGGGTAAAAACATTCATAACGATACTCTGGTTAGCGGTACGCACGCCTACAAGGCGGCTTTCTAATCTGCGTGTTAGAGCGTAACCTGCGACAAATCAAACAGTTTGGCGTGCTCACGGAAGGCAAACCTGTCGGTCATACCAGCAATGAAATCAGCAACAACGCGCGCTGTTTCCTCTGAATGCGGCGCCCCCGCACCTTTGGCCCATTCTGTTGGCAAACACTCCGGCTCGGAAATATAAAGCTTAAACAAGTCACATACGACCCTTTTTGCCTTACTTCCCATACGGTTAACTAAATAGTGGCGGTACATGCGTTCCATCAAAAACGCCTTCAATTCCTTAACCGCGATTGCCATATTCTTGCCAAAAGCAATAATCGGGCCGCCAGCATTTCTAACATCGTCAGGGCTTTTCGGATCAAGCTCCTTAATCCGGCGAGTGGACTCTACCATCAGATCGCTGACCATGCGATTGATAAGGCGGCGCACAAGCTCGTGGATAAGAATATAGCGCGACGCGCCCGGGTAGGTGAGAATTACYTCATCAATCAGCTGCGCAACGACGGGGATGCCTTTTAGCTCCTCAAACTCGAACAAGCCAGCGCGAAGGCCATCATCAAGATCGTGGCTCGAATAGGCAATATCATCAGCAAGCGAGGCAACCTGCGCCTCAGCAGACGCATAGGTATGCAGCTCTAAATCTTGCTCAGGCAGGTAATCGCGGAAACCAAACGGCAGGTCCCGAGGGGGCTTTTTATGATCAATCGCKTTATCAACCAGCGGCCCATTATGTTTTGCCAAACCCTCGAGGGTTTCCCACGTAAGGTTCAAACCTTTATAGGATGCATAGCGGTGTTCAAGYCGCGTCAGYAARCGCAGGGACTGAGCATTATGGTCAAAGCCGTCGTGCTCTTGCATACATTCATCCAGCACCACTTCGCCAACATGGCCAAAAGGCGGATGCCCCAGATCATGCGCAAGCGCCAATGCCTCCCCTAAGTCTTCATTCAAATGCAAAGACCGGCAGACCGAACGGGCGATCTGTGCAACTTCAAGCGAGTGGGTCAACCTTGTCCTATAATGGTCGCCCTCATGGTACACAAAAACCTGTGTTTTATGCTTCAAACGCCGAAAACTGGAGGAATGAATAACCCTGTCACGATCCCGCTGAAAACAGCTGCGCATGGGGGTTTCTGGCTCAGGGAACAGGCGACCTCGGCTTTCAGAAGGCTTGCAGGCATAGGGGGCCAGTGTGTCTTCATAGACGGCCAARGTTTCGCTCATTCYGATCTCCCAAACATTTTAYRCCATTGTCATTTTSGGCACAGTATCCCCCTGGAAATAGAAGGGCAACTGTTTCCGAAAATTGATTTTTACGCACGTCTGTACAATGAGGACTGGACAGATTGTTAACAAAACGTTAATACTGTGACCATCTGTTAACAGTTTATTAATATGTTTATTTAAATGCTTGAAAATGCTCAGAAAATTAGCGAAGAGAAACCAGAGTTTCTTGCCAAATTCCAGGAAAAAATCCTAGAACACTGGCATCAAATCGCAAAAGACAAGTGCTATCCGTCGAAACAGGATTTCAGGCCTCAGAATTTCCCTAAATATTTGCCTCAGCTGGCGATTGTTTCTGTCGATGGTGACAATAATTTTGCCGCCCGCCTTACAGGCAATACTGTCTCTGAAGTACTCCTCCATTCCACAGGCCGATCGACCCTAGTGAATGAAGCTGCAGATCATGCGTCATGTGTGGTTCGCAACATGCTTGGACAAACAAACCGTAGCCAAAAGCCGATGTATTTTGAAGGCAAGTTCTTGCGGAATCMAGATGATCCTTCTTGTACCACTCATACAGTGGAATTCAGTGCGCTAGTCCTGCCTTTTTCGCAAAACAGCAAAAGCAAAAACATAGATTCTCTGCTGTTAGCTTTTGATTTTAGCAAGCGCGCTCAGCTCGAAGCATCTTCAAATAGCTAAGTACCTAGCCTATAGAACAGCTGGCATTTCGTTGCTCGTCAGATATTTTCACGCCACAACAGCATAAAATTTCCTATCCTAAATTGATTTTGGGACCAAGAACGCTTACATTCAGATATTAACAAAGTTAGCGTAGATAGTATCATGACCGAAAAACAAGCCCCAGTCTCTCTTAGCAAAAATGCAGCTGCTCGTGTTGCCATGCTTATCGAACAGCAGGGTAACCCTGCRCTTATGCTACGTCTAACAGTATCTGGCGGGGGGTGCAGCGGGTTTCAATACGGCTTCGGTTTCGATGAAGAAAAGAAAGACGACGATGTCGTTGTTGAGCGTGACGGCGTTACCATGCTGGTAGACGGCATGTCCCTTCTTTATCTAATGGGCTCAGAAGTTGACTATGTTGAAGATTTAGTCGGCGCGTCTTTCCAAGTTGTGAACCCAAATGCCACTGCGAGCTGCGGCTGCGGATCCTCTTTTTCAATTTAGCCAATTGCACTGTGTGGGTGCATCCTGCTAGTTTCCCCTCTCTTAGGTWATCCAGCGKCRCGCTTTCGCGGGGCAACTCACTGATACTCTTGTTCGGGGCACGACACTCATGAAAATTGCTACCTTCAATATCAACGGCATCAAAGCACGTCTACCACGTCTGTTGGAATGGCTGGATGAATGTCAGCCTGATGTGGCTTGCCTTCAAGAGATCAAAAGCATTGATGAGAATTTCCCGCGCCTAGAGATTGAAAGTATGGGCTGGCACTTGGAAACCCACGGCCAAAAGGGTTTTAACGGCGTTGCTTTTATATCTAAGCATCCCATCACGGACATCCGGCGTGGACTCCCGGCCMTTGGCGGCGGTATCTGTGAAGAAGACCCGCAGGCACGCTATATCGAAGCTACCATCAACGGCGTTCGCATTGCATCTATTTATCTACCAAACGGTAACCCCCGCCCCGGCCCTAAGTTCGATTACAAACTGGGCTGGATGGACCGCCTTGTGGAACACGCTGCAAACTTATTAGCAACTGAAATGCCGATCGTGCTGGCGGGCGACTATAATGTCATCCCAAAGGATGAAGATTGTTATGACCCGATCGCATGGACAGAAGACGCATTAACTCAGCCAGACAGCCGCGCCCGTTTCCGTAGCATGCTAAATCTTGGTTACCTTGATGCACAGCGGCAGATCAAACCCAGCGGGGCCGCCTACAGTTATTGGGATTTCCAGCGCGGCGCATGGCCAAAAGATAACGGCATCCGCATCGACCATCTACTCCTGTCGCCGCAAGCTGCAGACCTTTTGCAGGACTGTCAGGTAGACCGCGTACCGCGCGGCAAAGAAAAGCCAAGTGATCATACGCCGGTTTGGGTAGAGCTCGCGGTTTAGAACAACGCTCTAGCCATCACATCGCCCACATCAACATAAAGCTAGAAGACACGCGAGCTAAGCTTTAACAGTCTCATACTGCTGGCCTTGCCTGTTATTTTCAGGTGCGCCAAGCATTGTTGGATGCGGGGTAACATATTCGTCGGTACTCACAATTTTATTGGCACTATCCACATGCACGGCGCGAGATACCCGACCAGGTAAATCATGGGCGGGCACGGCTTCGTAGCCCATAATGATTGCCAAGTCGCCCTTTGAGAATTGGTGTGCAGCTGCACCGTTCAGGCATATCACGCCCTCGCCTTCCGTACCTTCGATCACATAAGTAGTGATACGTTCGCCGTTGGTGATATTCACCACATCAACCGCAGTATTCGGGAGTATACCGGATGCACGCAGCAACACAGGATCAACCGTGACAGAGCCGATATAATCCAGCTCAGCGCCTGTAATGGTTACGCGGTGGAGTTTTCCGTACATAAACTGGCGAAGGGCGCCATCAAGTTTTGGTAAAGTCACAGCTACATCCTAACTTACTCGTTACATAGTCAGGCATATGGGGCCAATCTATGGGCAGGTCAAGCTAGGACCGTACTTTAACACATGGTCAGGGAAAAGATTATTGTTTGGGTGCCCGCCGGACCATCTGAACTGTGGCAATGCGCGACCATTCAGTGCCGCCATCCGTTGACATATCAAGCGTGAAYTCRCGCACCGYSKTSGAYAGWATTTTCCATTCAAAACGCTGCAGTTCCGCACTGTTTTTATTAGGGGATTGCCCAACAAAGCGCATGCCGTCCGGGTACCGGCGTCCTCTTAAATTGGCGACGACTGCGCCTAGATCATCATGCCAAACCTGGCGCCAGTTTTGGGCTTCTTTGTCGTAGCTGCTTATTGCAAATCCCGCGAACCCATCTCGCCCAGAAATTGGACGGTAAAACTCCCCCCAATTTATATAAGATACAACATCAAAGGAAATACAGCCGCCGAGCGCAGGCCTGTTTACTGAAAAACCACCGGGCACCCATTTGCCGTCCCGCAACACCTTCAGGTCCCATTCACCGTGCATGAAATCAAATTCGTGATAGTCCCGCAACTCGCAAGCAGGGCTTCGGTACGGCGTTTCACCAGTAACCTGCTTGTGCGTAAGGTCCTGCGCCTGCGCTTGGGTTTGGGCTTGGGCACCACCTACAAAAAGCACTGCCGCMGTCATTGCCAACAAGCTGAAACTTACCTTAAACATCAACCACTCCCTTTTTACGCTGCCGATGATACACCCAGTTTCGCTAAAAAGAAAAGCCGAGGCAACCACCCCGGCTTTTTTGACTAAAATTCTCTTGAGCTCTTCAGCTCACCGGGCTTTCTGGCGACCTATTTTCACCTGCGCAAATTCGGTACCTCAATCCATGGGCCACCGGCACTGAAAATATTACCAAGAGATAAGTCAGCCCGGAAACCAACCAAAACAGGGTAAGAGAGCCAATAAGAGCCGCTACCATTGACGAAATGAGAACCACCGCATAAATGAGCATCAAAGAAACGGCAAAATCAACTGTGTGAGGGTGCTGYAGAGACTCTTCGTCACTGCCTAATGCAGTTTGTGTAAGATTAGACGAGAAGAGCGAGTAGATGGCACAAGAAACGACCGTCATAATAAGCCCGCCCGCAAAGCCGTCAATTTGGGCTTGTAAGAAGTCGAAGTCAGCTAAGCTCGTTGGCGGTGCATTTGCTAGTCCTGTAGCTTGCAAGACAAAATTCACAACAAATGCGACCAGCAAGACAATGATGCCTATCAAAACGAATTTGATCATATTAATAAAGGCGGCAGAGACAGCCCGGCCCGTGGTAGGAAACTTTGCTCTTTCCGGCCCAAAAGCTGCCAAGCGCACCCAGTGATTAAATATATAGGCAAAGACGGTTACAATACCGATAATGAGAAGTATGTAGCCTATTAGAAGCCCAAATAATGACCCGGCTCCCACACTATCGCCAGCCGGGGCTTGGCCTAAAACGGCCTGCATAGCATTTAGGTCTATGCCAATTAGCACCGCAAAAATTACTAGCAAAATAGACCCTGCGAGGATAGCCAGCAAAAGAAGGCCAATTGCTTTAAGCATCGCCATTTTATTGTCAAGCGGTGCCAAAAGCGCGGCCTTAGCCACATGCGTAATCGGAAATTTTTCAGTCATGGTTCACTCCCCAAACCCTTAAATAAGAGGCACAACCTAACAGTATAGACTTTTGAAATAAAGCGCTTGTTTAGATCTTGCGCACRGCACCAACACTGGCCGACGTTGTCATWGAAGCGTAGGCGCGCAAGGCTTTTGTAATTTTACGAGGCCGCGCCTCAGCGGGCTGCCACGCGTCTTTGCCCTTGGCTTCCATTGATTTCCGACGTTTAGCCATTACATCGTCTGATAACCGGACATTGATGGACCGGTTAGGAATGTCGATATCGATGATATCGCCCTCTTCAATCAGGCCAATCGCGCCGCCTTCTGCTGCCTCAGGGCTAACGTGGCCAATCGACAAGCCACTTGTACCGCCAGAGAAGCGGCCATCCGTCAATAGAGCGCATTCTTTACCGAGCCCCATCGATTTCAGGTAACTGGTTGGATACAACATTTCCTGCATGCCCGGCCCGCCGCGCGGGCCTTCGTAGCGAATGACAACAACGTCGCTGGCGACAATCTCGCCCGCGAGAATGGCTTCCACAGAAGCATCCTGGCTTTCAAAAATACGCGCWCTACCGGAAAATTTCAGAATGCTCTCGTCCACGCCCGCCGTTTTAACAATACAGCTGTCCACCGCGATATTGCCAAACAGCATAGCAAGGCCRCCRTCTTGGCTGTATGCGTGTTCCTGCGAGCGYATACAGCCCGATTTACGATCCAGATCCAGCTCCTTATAGCGGCTGCTTTGGCTAAAGGCTGTTTGCGTGGCCACACCGCCCGGCGCTGCCTTAAAGAAGGTATGTAAATCCGGGTCGTCGCTAAGCGTTATGTCGCACTTCGAGATGGCTTCCCGCATCGTCGGCGTGTGCACTGTTGTACAGTCCCCGTTGAGAAGCCCTGCCCTGTCAAGTTCACCCAGCAGCGCAAAAACGCCGCCTGCACGGTGCACATCCTGAATATGGTAGGTATCAATAGCAGGCGCTACTTTGCACAGGTTTGGCACCCTGCGCGACATACGGTCAATATCCGCAACGGAAAAGTCAATTTCGCCTTCCTGCGCTGCTGCGAGCAAATGCAGAACTGTGTTGGTTGACCCACCCATTGCTATATCAAGCGCRATYGCRTTCTCGAACGCTGCTGCAGTGGCTATCGAGCGTGGCAAGAGACTATAGTCATCCCCTTCATAATGCCGCTTGGTGATATCAACAATTACCCGCGCGGCTGTGAGGAATAGTTCTTTTCTGTCTGAATGCGTCGCGAGTATGGTGCCGTTACCTGGCAGCGCCAAGCCCAGAGCTTCTGTCAGACAATTCATGCTGTTCGCGGTGAACATGCCACTACAGGACCCACATGTGGGGCAAGCGGCACTTTCAATCTGCGCCACTTCTTCGTCCGATACRTTCGGATCGGCGGCTTTGACCATGGCGTCTACMAGATCAAGTTTTTTGATRACACCGYCAATCTCCATTTCGCCGGCTTCCATCGGCCCGCCCGAGACAAACACCGTGGGTATATTGAGCCGCATCGAGGCCATCAACATGCCTGGCGTGATTTTATCGCAGTTTGAAATACAAATCAGCGCATCCGCACAGTGCGCATTGGCCATATATTCCACGCTGTCGGCAATGATCTCGCGGCTTGGCAAGCTATACAGCATGCCGTCGTGGCCCATGGCGATACCGTCGTCCACAGCGATGGTATTG
>JAESRJ010000058.1 GCA_016764715.1 Kordiimonadaceae bacterium
AAGAGTCGGCTAAGCAATGCAAATACATGTGCACCACTTCGTGCTTCAATACCGCATCTGGGGCAAGTCCATCTTTGAGTAACTCATCCGGAAAGGGCAGACGAATTTTGCCATCGTAAACGCCGCCGACATCAAAGCCATGATGGCGCGCCAGAGATTCAGCGGGTTCGGTATACCTCACCGTATCCGAACGATTTTTCTGACCGCCTGTTACAGACTCTGGCCGACTTGCCAAGGGTCGGGCGCCATTTGCACCTGCCCGTTCAGAGCGGGTCGGACCGAATGCTTGCAGACATGCGCCGGGGCTACACCCGAGCCGCATTCCTGGAGCTTATCGAGCGCGTGCGGCGGATTCTGCCCGAGCACAGTATTTCAACGGACATCATCGTGGGCTATCCCGGTGAGACCGAGGCCGACTTTGAGGACACCCTCTCGTTGGTCGAGGCGGTCCAGTTCGATTTTGCGTTCTGGCAAATCAAGATCCAGCGGTTCGCGTTTCGTGCGCGCCGTAACCAAGGCCTCGTACGCGCCGTAAAGTGGCTTTAGGACGCTATCAAGTAAAGGTTTGGCTTCCGGGTCAGGGGAGCCGTCTATGGCTGCCTGAACGCGCTGGTAGGTAATGTTGGCTTTGCTGTTCATCAGGCCGCGCACAAATTGGTGGCGCAGCTTGCGGCCGTTCTTGTCGAACCACATATGCAGCGCGAGGCAAGCGCGGTCTTCACCGGGCTTCAGGCTACACAGGCCAGCGGACAGGGCTTCCGGTATCATCGATACCACCCGGTCCGGGAAATAGCAGCTGTTGCCGCGCAGTAAGGCCTCTTTATCAAGCGCGCTATCGGGCTGCACGTAATGTGCAACGTCAGCAATCGCGACAATGGCATGCCAGCCACCTTTGTTGCTTGGTTCTGGATCAGCTTCTGCCCATATGGCGTCATCATGATCGCGTGCGTCTGCAGGGTCGATGGTGATCAGCGGGATATCCCGCAGGTCATCGCGCTTGCCCAGCGTAACGGTATAGCATCCTTAGCGGCTTGCAGCACATGGTCTGGAAACTCGTTCGGGATATTAAGCGTATGAATTGCGATCAGGCTGATGGACTTAGCGGACGATACATCGCCCAGCCGTTCTTTAATGCGCGCACGGCGCATAGCTGTTCTGCGGTTGCTGCGTACGGGCTCGGCGGAAACAAGTTCGCCTTCTTTGGCGCCATTTACATCGTCGCGGTCAACCCAATATTCATCGCGCTGCTTTTTGCTGGTGGGCAAAATGCGGCCGCCCTGATCCGTACCGTGATAGATGCCCAGAATTACATTTGTCTCTGGTTTCAATAGTTTAATAATCTCGGCCCGGTAAAGCGGTGGGTCATCCTTAATAGGGATTAGCCGTGCAAGGGCCCGGTCGCCGCGCCCCATCGGTGGGCCGGAGTGTTTCTTTTTATCTGAAATATAGATCGTTGGCGGTGTGCCTTCTTGGTCCCAGTTTTCTGGGCGGGCAAGAGCGTCACCGTGTTTATCAACGCCTGAAAACTCAATAACCTGCACATTTGGCAATCTGCCAGCAGGGCGAAGAGATTTGGCTTTGCCTACCGACAAATGGCCTTCCTCTTTAAGCTCGCGCAGTATTTGTTTCAGTTGGATTTTTTCGGGGCCTTTGATGCCAAAGGAGCGCGCGATTTCGCGCTTTGTCACTTTGCCTTCATAGCCGCGGATAAATTTCAGTATGTCTTCTTTWGTRGGGAAATGACCCCGTCGTTCAGTTGCCAAAAGGCGTTCCTTCTATRGGCGTCCRGTTAGGACGCCTTTTTCTTTGCTGCTGGTTTCTTTTTTGCAGGCTTCTTTTTAGCCGYAGCCTTTTTCTTAGCGGGTTTTTTCTKGYCCGCTTTAGCTGCAATCCATTCCAGCGCTTGTTCTAATGTAACAGACGTTGGTTCCGTACCCTTAGGTAACGTCACATTTGTCCGCTTATGATTTACGTAGGGGCCRTACCGTCCGTCGAGTACGCGAATTGCTTCGCCGTCGTCAGGGTGTTCCCCAAGGTCTTTTAGTGTTGTTTTTGCACCGCCYTTTTTTGCTGCCTGATCAGCGATCAAAGCAACAGCGCGGTTAAGCCCAACGTTGAATACTTCATCCGTTGAAGCCAGYTTAGCAAAAGTGCGGTCATGCGCTACATARGGRCCGTAWCGGCCAATAGCGCTTGTAATCGGTTTYCCTGTCTCYGGRTGCAWGCCRACYTCGCGTGGTAGYGAGAGCARTTGCAGTGCTTTTGCCAAATCAAGCGTCCCTGCATCCATATCTTTTGGAATGCTGGCACGTTTGGGCTTCTCGCCTTTAACTGTTTCGCCGATTTGGATATAAGGTCCAAAGCGACCGGTTTTAACGAGAATATCAAGCCCGGTTTCTGGATCCGTACCCAGAGGGCCTGCGTCTTCTTCATTGTCGTTATCATTGCCCTTCGATCCAAACTGGCGCGTGTAACCACACTCAGGATAGTTCGAGCAGCCCACGAAAGCTCCGTACTTGCTGGTCTTCAGGCCAAGGCGGCCATCATCGCAGGTTGGGCATTTGCGTGCTTCTTCGTTGTTTTCAAAAAGCATCGGGCCAAGGTAGTCATCAAGCGCATCGATAACTTCTGAGTTACGAATGGCGATGATTTCTTCGGTCTTCGGCTTAAATTCTGTCCAGAATTCGGCCAGCACTTTCTTCCAGTCTTCCTTGCCAGCGGATACATGGTCAAGCTGTTCTTCAAGGTTGGCTGTGAAATCATATTCCACCCAGCGTGCGAAGAAGATCTCTAGGAAAGCGGTTACCAACCTGCCTTTATCTTCTGGGATAAACCGGTTGCGGTCCATCACCACATATTCGCGGTCTCGAAGTACGGTAAGGATCGATGCGTAGGTTGATGGGCGGCCGAGGCCAAGCTCTTCCATCCGTTTCACTAGGCTAGCTTCCGTAAAACGTGGAGGCGGGTCGGTGAAATGCTGGCGCGGGGATACTGTCTCAAGGGAAATCAGTTCGCCTTCTTCCAGCTTCGGCAATAATGCCTCTTTATTTTCTTTATCGTCTTTGTCGTCGTCGCGACCTTCTTGGTACACAGACAGGAAGCCGTCAAACTGAATAACGGTACCGGTCGCGCGCAGCTCTGCGCTGCTGTCTGTATTGACAATAGTCGCCGTGGTGCGCTCCATTTGGGCGCTTTCCATTTGGCTGGCAGTAGTCCTGCGCCAAATCAGCTCGTAGAGCCTCTGCTCGTCTTTATCCAATACATGCACAACATCTGCCAGGCGGCGCATAGGATCGGTTGGGCGGATAGCTTCGTGTGCTTCCTGAGCATTTTTAGCTTTAGTTTTATAAACGCGAGGCGCAGACGGCAGATATTTGTCACCGTAACGGGTCTYTATCATGCCGCGTGTCGCGTGCAGGGCTTCCTGTGCAATGGTGACGCCGTCCGTACGCATATAGGTGATCAGGCCGGTTGTTTCGCCGCCGATTGACTTACCCTCGTAAAGGCTCTGTGCTACCCGCATTGTTTTATTGGCAGCAAAACCAAGTTTGCGCRCCGCCTCCTGTTGCAGGGTTGAGGTAGTGAAAGGTGGCTGCGGGTGTCGGCGTGTTGGTTTGCGCTCTACAGAAGTTACCGTATGCGGACCCTTGCCTGCGATTTCGGTCGCTGCTTTTGCATCAGCTTCGTTACCAAGTGCGTATTTTGTAAGTTTAGTGCCTTTCAGCGCGAAGAGGCGGCTGTTAAAGGCTTTGCCTGCAGCGCTTTTCAGGGCGGCTTCTACGGACCAATACTCTTGGCTGCGGAAGGCTTCAATCTCAGTTTCGCGCTGACAGATTAGGCGCAGGGCCACGGACTGTACGCGGCCAGCCGAACGAGCACCAGGCAACTTGCGCCACAGCACAGGGGACAGTGTAAAGCCCACAAGGTAATCAAGGGCGCGGCGTGCCAAATAGGCGCGCACCAGTTCCTGATCAAGATCCCGTGGTTCAGCAACAGCTTTAATTACAGCTGATTTGGTGATTTCGTTAAAGACGATTCGTTTAACATTTACGTCCTTAAGTACTTTTTTCTTCGTCAGCACTTCAAGCACGTGCCAGCTGATGGCTTCCCCTTCACGATCCGGATCGGTCGCGAGATAGAGATTTGTTGAGCCTTTTACAGCTTTACCAATTTCGGTTAGGCGTTTGGCACTATCGCGGTCAACCACCCAATCCATAGCGAAATCTTCATCGGGTTTAACCGATCCGTCCTTCGCGGGCAGGTCGCGCACGTGTCCAAAGCTGGCCAAAACTATATAGTCTTTGCCAAGGTATTTGTTGATCGTTTTCGCCTTTGACGGCGATTCCACAATTACGACATTCATTCGTTCGAAAGTCCCTGTTTGGTGCATTCTGGTGCGCAAAATGCTCTAAAACCTTGCTCTCACCTAATTCGTAGCAACGGTGATTGCAATGAGATTATTCATTATTTGTTTATARGCGRCTATATTTGCCGCCCGCGTGACGCAAAATATCACCCATAATTTCAAGTTCAGTAAATTCGACAAGCAGGTCTTCAGCGCTGCGACCGGAGAGGCGAACCAGCTCGTCAATATGCGTGGGATCGGGGCTCAATAGATCCAATATGTTTGAAGTTGGAGACGAAACTGCGGGTTCCGCCATTGGCCTTGATTGCTGCGCGGCCTTGTGGTGGGCCACTAGTGCCTTCGGCTTCTGATTTGAGAAGACAACCTGCTGTCTAAGGAGCGGCATCGCATCCAATTCCTGCGTAATGTCATCAGCGCACTGCGTTAGCACGGCGCCGTCTTTAATCAACTGGTTGGTGCCTTTGGTGCGCGGGTCTAGCGGTGAACCGGGCACCGCGAACACATCACGACCTTGATCGGCTGCAAAGCGGGCCGTGATAAGCGAACCCGATTTAAACGCGGCTTCTATGACCAGTAAGCCCGTGCAAAGGCCTGAAATGATTCTGTTGCGCCGTGGGAAGTGCCGCGCTTGTGGCTTGGTGCCTGGGGCCATTTCACTGATTAAAAGCCCGCGAACAGCAATGTCTTTATATAAGGATGTGTTTTCCTGCGGGTAAATGACGTCAATGCCACCTGCCACACAAGCAATGGTTCCTTTGTGGACCGATGCTTCATGTGCTGCCGCGTCGATACCGCGCGCGAGCCCAGAGACAATCACAAGGCCACTTTCGGCAAGGCCTTTACATATAGTGCGCGTAAGTTTGATACCACCTGCGCTGCAATTGCGGGCGCCAACCACGGCGATGCTGCGCCTATATAATAGATCTATGTTGCCAATACATGTTAAAACAGGAGGAGCATCAGGAATGCTGGCTAGCTGTTCTGGGTATCCCGCTTTACCGTGAAAAAGGTAGCTGACGCCGTGGTCTTGGGCAAGGCTGAGCTCTGATTTGATCATCGCAATTGGTACAGGGTTTGGCCCATTACCAAAATGCTGAAATGTGCTTTCAAGGTACGCGATCGCCGCTACTGCATTGCCTTGCTTCTCAATATGCCGAAAATATTTAATCGGCCCAATGCCGTCTGTGCGTATCAGGCGCAAGCAGTTCAGGAGGTCAGCGTTACCTTCAATGTCACTGGGTGAAAAACTCATAGGCGCACCGTGGCGATGCGCGGGATGTCTGTCAATCTTTAGCGGTTTCAGGTTTTTTCTTTTTCTTACCAACTTTTGGCTCAGTTCCTTTGAGGATGCGCCCAATATTTTCGCCGTGTCTTATATATATAACCAATCCCATAAACAGGCACGCAACCCACACATAGTTTCCGAGGTAAAAGTAGCTGTATATCGGCGCTGCAATGGCAGCAATCAGTGCCGACAACGACGATATGCGAAACAAGCCGAGCATGACAATCCAAGCTCCGCCTGTAACAAGGCCTAACATAGGGGCAATGGCAACGGCGGTGCCCATAAAGGTCGCAACGCCTTTGCCGCCGTTAAAGCGCAGGAAAACAGGGAAACAATGACCAATGAAGGCGGCTGTGCCTGCCACGGCTGCCAAGTCAGCCTCCACGAAATACCGTGTCAYCAAAACCGCGATGGCGGCTTTACCTGCATCTAGCAGTAACGTAGCCAGTGCGAGGTCTTTTCTGCCCGTTCTCAGCACATTCGTGGCACCGATATTACCGGAGCCAACTTCGCGAATGTCGCCAAGGCCGGCGAGGCGCGTAAGTACTAAGCCGAAAGGAACAGAACCCAACAAATAGCTGGCCGCAAGAACGGCTACTAATTCAAAAGAGATCATTTACGCGTCTTTCCCAAATAGTATTTCACCGCCGACCAGTGTTTTCCAYACTTTGCCTTGTACCGGCAAGCTGTCAAAGGGCGTATTCTTGGCGCTCGAATGCAATTCGTCCACATTTATACGAAGCGGCTTATTAAGATCAAATATGGTGATGTCTGCGGGAGCGCCTTCGGCCAAAGTTCCTGTTTCTAAGCCGAGCAGAGCTGCAGGCGTTGACGTGAGAGCACGCAGGGCGACCATAAGGTCTACTTTGCCCGCATGAACGGGTGTTAGCGAAAGCGGCAGTAAGGTTTCAAAACCAATGATGCCGTGATCAGCCTGGGCAAAAGGTAGTCGTTTCACATCAGCACTTTTGGGGTCGTGGTCGCTGACGAGCGTATCGATTGTACCGTCTGCTAGTCCTGCAATCAGTGCTAGCCTGTCTTCTTCTTCCCGAAGCGGCGGACTTACTTTTGCGAACGTGCGGTAGCCTTCAAGAGCGTTGTCATTGAGCAGCAGATAGTGCGGTGCTGTAGAACAGGTAACTTTAGCGCCTTTGGCCTTTGCCTCGCGAACGGCCTCGACGCCCTCTCGGCTGGATATTAGGGCAAAATGTATGCGCCCATCCGTTAGCAGCGCCAGCCTTGCGTCGCGTTCAATTTGCATCGCTTCTGCAGCGGCAGGTATGCCCGCGAAACCGAGCCGTGTCGCTGTTTCACCTTCATGGGCGACGCCGCCAGCGGCCAAACTAGCCTCTTCAGGGAATTGCACGATCAGGGCCCCAAAATACCCAGCATATTCAAGCAGTCTTCTCAAAACCTGTGCGTTAGCGATTGCTTTGCGGCAATCCGTAAACGCCACAGCGCCAGATTGCTGCATCTGGCCGATCTCTGCGATTTGGGAACCTTCCATGCCGCGTGTTGCCGTCCCCATCGGGTAAACGCGGCTGGACCCACCATCTTCTGCACGGCGGCGAATGCGTTCTACCACKGCGTCAGTATCGATCATTGTATTCTGGTCTGGCTGCAAAATGACGGTAGTGATACCACCCGCTGGCGCTGCGATAGGGTCCACTGCGTGGGCCCGCATATCAATAAAGCCGGGGCAAAGGACTTTGCCGCCGCAATCGATAACAAGTGCGCCTTCAGGCGCTTCCATATGCTCGCCGTAGCCAACTATTTTGTCGCCGTTGGTGAGTAGTGAGCCCATTTTGTCGTAATTAGCGACGGGGTCGATGATGCGGGCGTTGACGAAAATCTTACTCATGATTTTGTCCCCTCAGAATTGTCCGCATTTGCGCGTTGTGGCAGCCCTCTGGTCAATACATCGATACAGGCCATGCGTACCGCTACACCCATTTCCACTTGTTCTTCGATAGCTGATCGGTCGAGGTCATCTGCTACATCTGACGCGATCTCTACACCGCGGTTCATTGGGCCGGGGTGCATAATGAGTACATCTTCTTTGGCAGCAGCCAGCTTTTCGCGGGTTAAGCCCCAGAATTTATAATATTCGCGTAGGGACGGTAGGAAAGCGCCCTTCATACGCTCTTGCTGCAGGCGTAGCATCATCACAACGTCCGCGCCTTTGAGCCCCTCATCCATGCGGTGGAACACTTCAACGCCTAAGCGGTCAACGTCCTTAGGTAGCAGGGTAGGCGGGGCTACGAGCCGCACGCGGGCCCCCATTGCGTTGAGTAGATAGATGTTTGAGCGAGCAACTCGACTGTGGGCGATGTCGCCGCATATAACGATGGTTTGTCCGTGAATTCGGCCTTTGCGCCTGCGGATCGTAAGTGCATCTAATAGCGCCTGCGTAGGGTGTTCTGCCCTGCCGTCGCCTGCATTGATCACCGCACAATCCATTTTCTCAGAGAGCAGCTTTACTGCGCCGSYATNWSSSWRCMKWASCMYRAGCNRCKTCTNRKKGCNAWTKCANTNARYKKYGCGGNNCARTRYSRAGCAAGGTTTCGCCTTTTTTGATTGAGCTGCTGCCTGTGGACATGGAAATCGTGTCTAGCCCGAGGCGCTTGCCTGCGATCTCGAAGCTCATCAAGGYGCGCGTGGAGTTCTCAAAGAATAGATTAATCTGGGTAAGTCCGGCACAGATGGAAGAGTTTTTGTTGGCTGTTCGGTTTTGATCAGCGTAGCCATCAGCCACATCTAGCAAATGCTTGATTGATGTGGGGTCCATACCCCAAATGCCGAGAAGGTGTTTATGCGGGAAAAGCGAACCCGAAGGCGGATCAACGTCCGCGCGCGGGTAGGAAACCGTACTGGTTGAATGCGTGCTCATTAAAGTGGCCTTATAAGCAGTATTAACGGACCTCGCAAGAAGCTTGTGCGAARACTGTTTCACYGTCGTGCACAATTGTTGCTGCAGCCTTCGTGCTGTGTGTTAACCAATCAGTCTGTTGGCCCGAAGTTGATCCCACCCTGATTGAGATGTTGATGACATTTGAAGCCGAAAATATTCTGCAGTTGATTTTTGCTTTCCAAGCAGCTTTTTTTGGGTTGCTGAGTTTAGCAAGCAAGCGGCTGAGGTCATTTGCAGGGTTGCTTTTCGCGTTTGCTTTTCACATGACGTTCAATTTACTTGCGGAAACGGGGAATTTGGGGCCACTGCCTAACATCACGTCGGCTTTTGTCTTTGCATACGGGCCGCTGATTTACCTGTTTGTGCGGGACATTACGCAAGCGTTACCAAAAGCGAAAATAGCCGACGTAGTCCATGTGCTTCCCTTTGTAGCTTCTATACCGTTTTCGCCTTCGAACTTAACGTTTGATATGCTTGGTTTGGTGAGCATCACGGCCTATTTCGCCTACACTATTCGGTATGTGAAGCGCTATAATGCCAGTATTGCCAATAGCCAACCTGACCAGTTCTCAGCAAAGCTTAATTGGCTCAGTAAGGCTCTCGCTGCGTTTGTGGTTTTAGCGGGCTATGATGTAGGGCGCATATTTCTGGCTCGTGTCTACCCAGTTTTTCTTGGGGACGCGTTTTATCTTGTGACGCTGCTTGGTGCTTTTGCAGTGATCAACTGGCTGATTTTCAAAACGTTTAGATTTAAGGATCTCTTTTCCGGGCTGACGGAAAGTGAGCTTGGACTTGTACGTGACACTAAAGAAGCAAGCCTCGCGCCTTTGTCGTCAGAGGACCGAAGCATTGCTGAGGCCGCCTTGGGTATTCTGCACGATAAAATGCTCTACCTAAATCCTAATTTTCGTCTCGAACATTTTTCGGTAGCTACCGATGTCGACGCCCGGCGTTTATCGCTGCTGGTGCGCCAACATACAGGGGACAGGTTTCCGCTGGTGGTCAATAAATTGCGGGTGACCTATGCTCAGGAACTGATCAGCGCAGCAAAACCCGGCAACTGTAATTTTCTGATGATCAGTTATGATGCCGGGTTTAATTCCAAGTCATCTTTCAATCAGGTATTCAAACAAATCAGTGGGTTAACGCCTTCGGCTTACCGAGAATCTTCTCCAGACTGAGTGAAGTGAAACCCTAAAAAGCGACCAGAAAACGGATTCTGGACGATAGTTGGTCTGCATCTCCCTATGTAAAAGAGGACAAACAAAGTCCCCAACAAAACGGAGATAATTATGGGTACGATAATAAAAGCGACAGCAATAGTATTGGCATTTTCGGCGTTTGGTAAAACTGCCGCAGCTGAAGAAGCATTCAAACCTGCGGCGATAAAYTTTGGCCTGACATTGGAAGCTGCGCGTACAGAGTTGAAGGCGCACTGCACTACGGTGGATGAAAAACGGATTGACCCGCCCGAGCTTCCAGGCACKCAGTCAGATCATAYACAGCTCGATTGTCASGGYTTTGAATTTGGCGGSAAAAARAGAYTGGCAGAGTTTGCTTTTCGGGATGGCCAGYTGGTGCTGGTTTGGGTGTTAACAGRTAAAGAAGAAGAGCAAGGGCTAGAGGCCAAAATGCGGGCTGTATTTGGTAAGCCAAGCCACCAGAGCGGTTTGTTTACTGCCTTCGCTACGGAGCAGTCGGCCTTACGTAAAGACAAGCCGGAGGTGCTATTCTATGCTAAAAGTGTCGCGCCAATGTTTGCTAGTTGGTTCGATCAGTCTGTGGCAGCGGAAGCTGCAAAATAGCGCCCTAAGGATAGCCAGCCTAAAAATGTAACAGCCGAAACGGCGCAGGCATGGGGCGTCTTTTCGGCTGCTATCTAAACCCAAGCGCGATAGGTGCGTTCTTGTTCGCAGGAAAGTTTGTGGTGGGCCGATACTTTTAACGAGTTTTGCACCCTCAATTTGCGTAAAATCCTGAGGGCACAAAAGCGTTCTAGCCTAGTTTTTAGGTTCTGGTGGCGTCAATTAAAATGAACGCCATAGTGGCCACTTCGTCTGATCGGTTATGCCATGCGTGGCGGGTGCCGTTCTGAACAACGCAGTCTCCCGCGCGCACCAAGCGCTCTTCGCCGTTATCTAGTTCTAGGTATATCTCGCCTTTCAAGACGATGCCGTAATCCACCGAATCGGTGGTGTGCATGCCGGGCGTGTCGGGCTCAAAATGGGCAATGGCACCGCCGGGCATTGTCACGTCAAGGTCGGCGAGTACTTCAGCTGTCATTTCCACGCTGTGTGTGGCTGATGCTGGAGGGAAATCAACGAGGCGCAACACGCTACCGCCGGACTGGGGAAAATACGTGGGAACACCGGGATAATCGCCGGTATGGGGTACCGTCGGCGATTTGCTTGTTGACCAAAGCTCGT
>JAESRJ010000380.1:0-5000 GCA_016764715.1 Kordiimonadaceae bacterium
AATAAAAGCAATTGGGCTTTTGTTGTTTCAGGTTCTCGTAGAACTGCAAATGAGGGTTATGTAGAAGGGGCATCTTACAACGCTTGGGCAGCTTTTTTAGCAGCAGAAAAGAAATTAAATAGTAATCACAGCTTAAATTTGACAGCTTTTGTCGCCCCAAACCGAAGAGGAAAATCTTCTCCAAATACTCAAGAAATTTATGATTTAAAAGGGTACAAATACAATGCTTATTGGGGATTGCAAATGGGTGATAAACGAAATTCACGAATTAAAGAAATTAAATTTTGTATATTATAATGCTATTAACGAAAACAAAACATATTTAAATACAACATCTTTAATAAATCAATTATTAATTAAYCACAATACTAATAATATTGAACAAACAAAAAATAGTAAGATAGTAGAAAATTTATTTAAATATGGTATGCCTGTTTATGATACAAATGAGAATATAAATAAGGGAAAACAATTCTCAAAAACATTAGTAAGTCATACTATCGATGAAAGTGTTATATTAGAAAACATAGAACTTGCGTTATTAAGTATCTTATACATGTTTGATACAAAAAGACAAACTTATGAAAATATAAAAAATTCGTTATACGATGTCACTAAGATAATGTTTAAAAATAATTTAAACCAGTATATTACAAATTTAGTGAATTTAGATTGTTTTAAAACTATTATGTTGGATTATGGACCAACACATCCAATATTAAATAAAAATAATTTTTGGAACACGGATATCGATTGGGATAAAGAATATATCCATGAAATATATAATGATATTGAATTAAGTATTCTTAACCAAAAACCAAATGTAATAGCTGTTTTATCTGAATGGAACGAAAACCCATACAAAGATAAACAAACAATAATATGTATATTTAATTTAATTACTTATATCATAAATATAATCGAACTTATAAATATGATTGTAAATAAAGTATCAAACCAATCAAAGCAAGTACATGTCTATAGAAAATCATTAGATCTATTAGTAAAACAAAACACACATTATAAACGATTTAGAAATGATATTTTTATAGAAATGCATATAGGAAGTACTGTTTTTTTAAAAAACTATTTAAAAAAACTAAGAAAATCTCTATTATTTTCTCTTAGATCTATATATCCTACAAACGAATACTATACTTTGATATTGAAACAGCATGATAAAAACATAGAAACTCTTTATAATTTCACTGAAAATTTAAATAAATATTCTCAAAATAAAAGATCTTTCGAATCGTTTAAAAAGCAAGTGGATTATCTAATACAAAAAAATCCAATATTTATAAATGAGATTAATTTAAATGTGACTATCAACCATATTATAAATGTTGGTCAAGGGCATAAAGATATGAAATTAATAAACAACACATTGATACATTTACATATGCTAAATAAGGAAAATAGTAATACAAATAAATTACTTTCAGATGTTAAAAAAGTATGGAAATCTGCCAAAAACCAACTTGTGCATAATTATTTAAATGTGGTTTTAAATACATCCAGAGACGAATACTATAACAATAAACATTTACAACTTATAGAACTGATACAAGAAGGCTATATAGCACTCATGTCCTCAGTAGATCAATTTGAATCCGATTTAGGATATTCATTTAATACATATTGTACTTTTTGGATTCATCAAGCCATTCAAAAAACAACTATTAATATCACCAATGTTACAAAAAAGACAAGAGACAATGTATCTACCAATATACAGCCTGTTAATACTCGATTGGTTAGTAGTGATGTACCTATGTTTTCTAGTAACAGTAATTTAATTTCGGATTATTTAGAAGAAAATATATGGGACAATCCCCTAAACTCTAATGTTTCTTCTTTGCGTACCATTCGAGAATCATTTAAATTCCTACCACCTTCTATTATAACGTTACTTTCTATGCGTTATGGTATTTATCCTTTTAAAAAACATACTTTGGAGGAGGTTGGTAACCTGTTCTCAGTGAATGGTGAAACAATACGATACATAATACGTATCGCATTAAAGAAATTTGAAGATATAAACAAATCGAATGGTAACCATCTAGAGAAATGGATCTCTCAGATTAAAAAGAATTCTTTTTAGTTCAGCCTTAAAGCTGCCGCTTTTTTTAAAGCGGCAGCTTTCGTCATTTATAAGTAATATATATTAGAACACACCACATAACTAGCAGGGGTAAATACATACTATGCCTAAGACACTCTTACCGATTTCCCATCATTTAGCAGAACTTCGCATTCGGATCATATATTGCATTTTCTCAATATTAATTACATTCCTAACCTGCTACTATTTCTCCGAACAACTTTTTTACATATTGGCCAAACCATTGATGGATCAAAATACAGAGAACATACCAAATTTAGGAAAAAGAAATTTTATATATACTGATATTACAGAAGCCTTTATTACCTATATAAAAATATCACTATTAACAAGTGTATATGTATGTTTTCCAGTGATAATGTACCAAATATGGATATTTCTTGTTCCTGGTTTATATGATTATGAGAAAAAAAAACTAGGTTTTTTTTGTTTGTTGTCATTTGTACTTTTTTCATTAGGTGTCTGTATTGCATATTTTTTAATATTTCCAGTAGCATGGAAATTCTTCTTAAGCTTTGAATTAGCAAGTCATTATAATGCACTTGAAATACAACTACAACCAAAGATAAACCAATACATCATTCTAGTGATAAGAATTCTATTTCTATTCGGTTTGTGCTTCCAATTTCCTATTTATTTAATAATATTTGTACAAATGAACCTAATTACTCCAACATGGTTCATTAGGAGACGAAATATTTCATGTGTTTTTTCGTTCATAGTTGCAGCTATGTTATCACCTCCTGATGTAATAAGCCAAATAATACTTGTAATACCACTTCTCTTATTTTACGAGCTTGCAATATTTACAATGAAACTACTAGAGGTATATAGGAATATATAGGGGCTTGACAGCAACCATTTTTCCCACTATTCAGCAGTACATATGGCGTAAAATTCTTTCACATTTCGAGTTCGGAATGGGTTCGGGTGGTACAATTTTTACTATAACTATCAAGCCATTTCTTTTTCATACTAAAACGGGCCTGTCTGCCTTTGCAGACAGGCCTATTTTAGTTTAATAATTCATTTTATAAAACATAACTAAACATGACAATAAATTAAGTTTATCGAGCCGAATATACTTACAAACATAAGTATTTATTATTCTTCCTTAGTACTAGTTAGCTAATTCACATCTAGCCTATCTACGTGGTGGTCTACCACAGCTCTCAAAGGAGAATCTATTTTGAGATGGAATTCCCGCTTATATGCTTTCAGCGGTTATTCTTTCTATACGTAGCTACCCGGCGGTGCCGCTGGCGCGACAACCGGTACACTAGAGGTATATCCGTCCCGGTCCTCTCGTACTAGGGTAAGATTCTCTCAATTCTCCGACACCAACGGTAGATAGGGACCGAACTGTCTCACGACGTTCTAAACCCAGCTCACGTACCACTTTAATCGGCGAACAGCCGAACCCTTGGAACCTTTTTCAGCTCCAGGATGTGATGAGCCGACATCGAGGTGCCAAACGACTCCGTCGATAGGAGCTCTTGGGAGTCATCAGCCTGTTATCCCCGGCGTACCTTTTATCCGTTAGCGATGGCCTTTCCACTCAGGACCACCGGATCACTATGACCGACTTTCGTCTCTGTTCGACTTGTAAGTCTCACAGTCAGGCGGGCTTATACCATTACGCTCTACAGCTGGTTTCCGACCAGCTTGAGCCCACCATCGCGCGCCTCCGTTACTCTTTAGGAGGCGACCGCCCCAGTCAAACTACCAACCATACAGGGTCCCAGGCCCGGATAAACGGACCATGGTTAGCTACGAGAAATTAAAAGGGTGGTATTTCAAGGATGCCTCCACCTTAACTGGCGTCAAGGTTTCCTAAGCTCCCACCTATCCTATACATTCAATTCCTAGCAGCAATGTAAAGCTGTAGTAAAGGTGCACGGGGTCTTTCCGTCTAGCCGCTGGTACTCCGCATCTTCACGGAGAATTCAATTTCACTGAGTCAATGTTGGAGACAGTGGGGAAGTCGTTACACCATTCRTGCAGGTCGGAACTTACCCGACAAGGAATTTCGCTACCTTAGGACCGTTATGGTTACGGCCGCCGTTTACTGGAGCTTCGATTTGAAGCTTTCACCTCTCCTCTTAACTGTCCAGCACCGGGCAGGTGTCAGACCCTATACCTCATCTTACGATTTTGCAGAGTCCTGTGTTTTTAGTAAACAGTCGCTACCCCCTGCTCTGTGCCACCTACAACTGGTTGCCCAGAAGTAGGCACCCCTTCTCCCGAAGTTACGGGGTCATTTTGCCGAGTTCCTTCAACATTGTTCTCTCAAGCGCCTTCGTATACTCTACGTGTTCACCTGTGTCGGTTTAGGGTACGGTCTTTCTTGCTGAAGTTTTTTCCAGGAAGAAGTCAAAAACATAAACAATCCTTTCAGTTTATATAGTCTACCTTCTCCGTCACTTGTCAGCAGGCCAAGAAATTTTAATCTTGTTCCCATTAACTACGGCTTTCGCCCTTGTCTTAGGGGCCGGCTTACTCTGCGCGGATTAGCCTAGCGCAGAAACCCTTGAACTTTCGGCGACAGTGTTTTTCACACTGTTTATCGCTACTCATGTCAGCATTTTCACTTCTGATATCTCCAATGAATTTCACAACTCATCTTCATCAACTTACAGAACGTTTTGCTACCACATATCTTTATAATTAAAGACATATCCGTAGCTTCGGTGTATAGCTTGAGCCCCGATACATCTTCGGCGCAGAACGGCTTATCTAGACCAGTGAGCTATTACGCTTTCTTCAAAGGATGGCTGCTTCCAAGCCAACCTCCTGGTTGTTTTGGCCTTTCCACATCCTTTCCCACTTAGCTATAACTTAGGGACCTTAGCTTACGATCTGGGCTGTTTCCCTC
>JAESRJ010000215.1 GCA_016764715.1 Kordiimonadaceae bacterium
AGGGCATCAAAGTGATTGCGTCGATGGGGCCTGTTGCAGCGTCCGGCGGTTACTGGATTGCAGCCACTGCTGACGAGATCTGGGCAGCGCCAACTACAATTACAGGATCCATTGGTATTTTCGCGATGATCCCGACATTTGAAAAGTCGCTCGACCGGATAGGCGTTCACTCCGACGGTGTAGGCACAACGCCGCTTGCTGGGGCCTTCAACCCTACACGGGCAATGAATGACGCAACCAAAGACCTTATCCAGCAGAGCATTGAAGCTGGGTACGGCCAATTTTTGTCCCTTGTTGCGAAAGGCCGCAACATGACAGTTGAGGACGTGGATAAGATCGCTCAAGGCCGTGTTTGGGCAGGTGTTAAGGCCAAAGAGCTTGGACTTGTTGATCATCTYGGTGGGTTTGACGACGCRGTTGCTGCGGCTGSCACMGCCGCCGGTTTGGAAGACTATTCAGTGGTCTTCTACCGCGATAAGCCAAGTAAATGGGACACTCTCATTGCTGACGCACTMGATTCTTCCATCGGCTCGAAATATATAAGCGCTTATTCTGTAAGCGGTCAAAATCAGATCATCAAACAGGCCCTTGATATCAAAAAACATGCTGAGTTTTTGTTGAACCTTAACGACCCAATGGGCCGCTATGTGGTGTGCTTAACGTGTGAGGTAAAATAGAATGGCAGACAGTGTAGAAAAAACCGACGGTGAATGGCGCGACGAGCTAACACCGGAGCAATATCAGGTGTGTCGCTGCGGCGGTACGGAGCCCGCTTTTTCCGGYAAATATTGGGATACCAAAACCGCAGGCACTTACAACTGTGCTGCCTGCGCCACCCCACTTTTTTCCAGTGAGACCAAATATGACAGCGGCTCTGGGTGGCCAAGTTTTTGGAAAGCCATTTCAGAGGGTGCTATCACCGAAAAGCGCGATGTGACAATGGGCATGGTGCGGACAGAGATCACTTGYGCRAACTGCGATAGCCATGTTGGGCATATATTCCCGGATGGGCCACAGCCTACAGGACTGCGCTACTGTACCAATTCCGCCTCCTTAGATTTGATGCCAAGCGAGTAAAGAGGCCAGTGTAGAATACAAGAAAAAGACGCAGATAACGCTGCGTCTTTTTCTTGTTATGCTTTCGATAGATGTAAAGCGCCTCGCGTCAACCGCGTCAGAGCCCTCTCAAGCCGTAGAACATCACACCTGTCATTGTGATCATCATAATCATGAAATACGCAACCCAGATGAAGCCAGCTTTCAAAACAGCACGCATCCAACTTTGGCTCTGTCCTACTTTGAGAGCAATCACCAGATAAACGGACACGGCAATCCAGAAAGTTGAAAACACTTCACCAGACGGAAGATATCTTGCGGTCAACGCAAACACCGTAAAAAARACGAAGAGAAAACTGTGAAAATGGATCGCAAACACCAGTTGATTGAAATAATAACGCTTGTCCCCCCAATGAAAGATACGCAAAATAAGCGCAAAAACAGGCATTAAAATYACCATCGCCCAAGGCAACCAGTCGTTAAATAGTTCGTTAAATTCCTTTGGATTTTTCAGCGCATCAGCAAAGCCTGTAACCGCTTCTTTTACGAACTCCGGTGTATCCGGGTCTGCAAGGTATCTATCAAAGTCCTCCTTAAGTATCCCTTCACGCTCTTGATGCGAATTGGGCATAAACATCGAAAATTCKAGATCATACGGAAATTCTTCATCTCCAGTAAAACTTACGGCGCCGCTACTTTTCTTCGATTTTTTCAGCCTTTCTGGGTCGACCGCGACAATCCGTTCCAGCGCCTTTTTCTGAAAGAAAGACAGGTCCATGTCTTCATCTTCAAGGAGACCTCGCATTCGCTCTTGAGCATCCTCAAAGGCATCTTCGTTATCACTGTCTTTTGCCTCTTGGAATTCTTTCAATATATCACTGAAGCGAATGCGATTCTTTCGTTTTTCTGATCGCTTTTCGTTAATCGTCTCGCCAGAACTTTCGCGCTCACCCCTCCCGGGCTTAACTCCCTCGTCAGCATTAAGTCCGCCGTTCAAGGCCGCGACTGCGGAGGGAGACAGCTCCAATATTTTGGGGATATCAACGCCGCGTTCTTCAAGGTCCAAATCTGCTATCGCCTCCATCGCGTTCGACAGATCCAAAGATCCTGGTACTAGCCCCGGCATGGCCTCGTTGATCGTTTTAAGCTGCTCCTCACTGGCAGCGAGCGCCCTTTCAGCGGCCTCCATTCGGGTAACAAGTGTTCCTGCTTTGGGCGTTACTTCGATATCAAGAATTAAAACATCAGCCAGCGCCACCGTGATGAAAAATGCAAATGACAAAACCACATACAGCCTAAGCGGCGGTAAGAACCTTGCGCGCTGCCCCTGCATGAAAGCCCGCGTTAAGCTTCCGGGGACAAAGACTAATAGGAAAATTGTCTGGAAAATCTTACTTTTTGCACCAAAAATTGCATCAAGGAGATCCTGGAAGAACGTCCAGATCGGGCGCCGCAGTTCGCTGTCTTTCTGGCCGCAGATATGGCAAAATGGCCCCGTAAGCGGCATCTTACAGTTATAGCATTCCTGGCCAATGCCTTTAGCATTAAGCTCAATGCCCTTATACTGAGCAATAACAGCGCGTTCATTACGCAGACGCCTGCGTTTCAGCGCGACAGATGACTTCCGAAAAATTGCTAACATAATTTCCCCTTAAGCATCCTATAGCAAAAAGATAATGCGTTAGCCAGTCACCACACTTTGCAGGCCTCAGGCCTGTGCGGCAAGAACCCTATCAGAAACAAAGGCATTCGACATGCGCTCAGCTCCAAAAGTTGAGAGCGGGCCATGCCCGGGTACGAAAGTTACCTCGTCGCCAAGCGGCCAAAGTTTTTCTGTGATAGCATCCAAAAGCGTCTGCAAATCGCCGCGCGGGAAATCCGTACGGCCAATCGAACCCTTGAAAATAACATCGCCGACAAAAGCCACCTTGCGCTCTTCATTATAAAGCACTACATGCCCMGGCGTGTGGCCGGGCGTGTGCAAAACGGCTAGCTTCTGGTTTCCGACAGTGATCTCGTCACCGTCTTTTAGCCACGTATCTGGGGTACAGCAGCGCAGTCCTGCCATGCCGTATTTCGCAGCGTGTTCCTCAATTTGGTCCAGCCAGAATTTATCTTCGATGTGCGGCCCGATGATTGGCAGATCAAATTGTTCTTTGATGTCAGCGGCACCGCCAGCGTGATCCATATGGCCGTGTGTTAAGAGAATTTTTGTAAGTTTAACGCCTAGCTTTTTAACTTCCGCCAACAGCTTTTCAACATCACCGCCCGGATCAACCAGTGCGCCTTCCATGGTTTCGTCGCACCAAATAATGCTGCAATTTTGGGAAAACTSGGTAACYGGGACAACTTGTGCTTTTAACATGGAAACTCCTGACATGTGCTGCGCGATCATAAAGCCACCGGTTCAGAACAGCAAGCAAAGCGGCACTCTAAATTCGCAGTGAGCCTGAGCAAGGCAGATAAAATCCCTTGTGCAGACATTATACTCTGTGAGACAAAGGCTTAAGGACCGCGGGCCGAGCAGAGCCAACCGGCGAAAACGATTTAATTACAGGAGCTTGCCTTGGCTCAAAAACCAACCCCTTCCACTTCGGTCGACCTATCTGGTGAAAAAATTCATTGGACGCAGGATATAAGCTATGGCTCATACCTAAAGCTCGAAGGCCTGCTTGATTGCCAGTCACCCCGAACAAGCCAGCACGATGAGATGCTGTTCATCACCATCCACCAAGCGTCTGAGCTATGGATGAAGCTATGCCTTCACGAATTAGCTGCGGCAATGGAGCATTTAAAAGTCGATAATCTAGGGCCCGTCTTCAAAATGCTGTCGCGCGTTGCCAAAATTCAAGCGAACCTTGAGCAGTCCTGGGAAATYCTGTCKACAYTGACGCCTGCCGACTATGCGGCCTTTCGGGATGATCTCGGCCAAAGTTCAGGTTTTCAGTCAGCACAGTACCGCGAAATCGAATATCGGCTTGGCAACAAAAACGCGGCTATGGCAGAGGTGCACGCTGATCACCCTCTGCACTATAAAAAATTACAGGATGTTCTCGACACTCCCAGTTTTTATGATTTGTGCTTRCAGCTTTTGGCAAAGCGCGGCTTTGATATTCCGACTTCGGTYACGGACCGAAAATGGCGAGACGCCTATGTAGCGAACGAAAAAGTCGAAGCAGCGTGGGGCAAGATCTACCGTAATACCGAAGAATTTTGGGACTTGTATGAGCTCGCTGAAAAGCTTGTCGACCTTGAACATCATTTCCACTTGTGGCGGTTCGCTCATATGAAAACAGTAGAGCGCATCATCGGCTACCGGCATGGCACCGGCGGCACATCAGGGGTTGGCTATTTAGTCAAAGCACTCGACTTGCGCTTCTTCCCGGAGCTCTGGACGACGCGGACAACAATATGAGAAAAATCTACGATATCAGCCAAACTATCCGCCCAGACATTCCTGTATGGCCCGGTGATACGCCGTTCTCACTYAAGCCCACGTGGACCATTGGCGGTGACAGCCCGGTAAATGTCAGTGAAATGACACTTTCGACGCATACTGGTAGTCATGCCGATTCTCGGCTCCACTTTGACACAAAAGGTGTGGACTGTGCGGCGACGGCACTGGACCCTTATATWGGCGARGCMCTGGTTRTCGACCTTTCTTCGAAAGTAGACGACATTGTGCTGGCTGAGCATYTAKCTRCCCTTCCTGACAGGGTAGAACGTGTGCTGCTCAAACTCTTCCCKAGCTTCCCACATGACGGATGGGATCCTAAATTTCCAGGCATAAGCGTAGRGGCTATCGAATTGTTACAAGCGAAAGGCTGCATCCTGATTGGTACAGATGTTCCGTCGCTCGATCACCAGAATTCAAAAGAACTTGATGCGCATTTCGCGGTGGATGCTGCTGAAATGGCAATACTCGAAGGCCTCGTGCTCGACGATATACCGGAAGGAAAMTACGAGCTGATAGCGCTCCCGCTCAAGATCGAAGGCGCTGACGGCAGCCCTGTACGCGCCATTTTAAGGGATTTGTCATGAGCAAGATCACACTTGAGCAATGCCGCGAGCAAGACGCGGGCGACCCACTAAGGGATTTACGCCACCGCTTTGATCTGCCGGAAGACCTAATCTACATGGACGGCAACAGTTTGGGACCTTTACCAAAGGGCGTAGCTGACCGTGTGGCCCRTACAATCAACCACGAATGGCGTACGGACCTGATCAAAAGCTGGAAYACAGCCAATTGGATCAACTTACCTTCCACGATTGGTGCCAAGATCGCACCGCTGATTGGCGCTTCTGCGCACGAAGTTATCGTAACTGACAGCACCTCCGTGAATTTATTCAAGGTCGCTGCGGCGGCATGCAAGATGAACCCTGAGCGATTTGAAATCCTCAGTGAACCAGGCAATTTCCCATCAGACCTTTATATGATGCAGGGCCTAACAAAGTTCCTCGGCGGCGATTACACACTCCGAACAGCGGACCGCATTGGTATAATTGATGCCATTACTGAAAAGACCGCCGTAGTGGTGCTAACGCWGGTGCACTATGTGACAGCGGATATGCTGGATATGGCGGCCATCACTAAGGCAGCACACGACAAAGGTGCCCTCATTGTGTGGGATCTTTGCCATTCAGTCGGCGCTGTTCCACTTGACCTCAACGGGGCCAATGCGGACTTTGCCGTAGGCTGCAGCTATAAATACCTAAACGGGGGCCCTGGTGCCCCCGCCTTCCTGTATGTCGCAGATCGGCACCTAGACGCAATAGAGCAGCCCCTGACCGGCTGGCTGAGCCATAAAGCGCCGTTTGATTTCGTTGATGACTATACGCCCAATGATAGTATTAAGCGTATGCTGGTGGGCACGCCGGGCGTTCTAGCAGCCTCAGCCTTCGATACGGCGCTTGACGCCTTCAGCGGTGTCAGTATGGCCGACATTCGGCATAAGTCACTCGCGCTTACAAATTTATTCATCGACCTCGTTAAGCAAGCGCTTTCCGATTACGACTTTGAGAGTGCCACACCCGCTGATGACAGCCGTCGTGGCAGCCATGTATCTCTTAGGCACAAGGACGGGTATGCGATCATGCAGGCGTTGATCGATCACAAAGTAATCGGTGACTTTCGCGCCCCCAACTATATGCGGTTTGGTTTCACGCCCCTGTATCTGGGATACGAGGACGTTTACCGTGCCGTAGAGACACTGGCTAAAATAATGGCAACAGGAATTTGGCGTGAGCCAAGATACAGTGAAAGAGGCTCCGTCACCTAAGGTACTCAGRCCAAATRCGAGTAAAAAGTCACCTTAACAAGGTGTCGCCACTATCCGTGCGGCACCAGTTTTCYGTTCCAGCCTTAATCTCAATACCGCCAACCCATCGGGGCATTCGCGCATAATCTACCCAGTATTTTTCGCCGCGCAGTACGGCTCGGCCCAAATCAGTTATTGCCAGCATACTGCCCGGCCAATCCGCCACATTTTCAACGATACTAATGGCTCCGCCTTCGATGAGTTGCCGCAGCTCATACCAAAACATCAAATCACCCAAATAGGGCAGCGGTTCTTCTTTTAAGGTCAATTGCCGAAACACCTTACCTGCAGTTCGCGAGCCATCTGTTAGAATTTTCAGCGACAGCTCCTCCGTCAGGCTCAAACCGGTATCTTGGTGTGGTAGCTGCTGAACATGGCGGGCAAGCGCCCCGGACATTTCCGGCACTGCAGMMGYCGTTCCTTTTGATAGTGCCTCCAGCTTCTTTGGGTTCTGCGCCATGAGCGCGCGCCAAGCAGCGACACCCAGCGCTAAATGCTCCTGTCCGACCTCAACCCTCAAGGGCCATAGCGCTTTCAGCTGTGAAGGGGACAACTGGCCCAGACCTCTGAAATCAGGAATGTCTTTATGGGCATGAATGCAAATCAGCTCAAGTGGCGGAACACCCGCAGCTTTAGAAAAATAGTTTAGGAGATACGCAAGTATAAGCTGGTCATAGCTGTCGTGCTCAAACCACAAAATGATTGCGCTATAATTGGTGTAGCCATCAAGCCCGCTATAGGCGGTTTTCAAATCTGAATGAGTATTCACTGCGTCAGTTTCATAGGCACGCGCTACAAAGGCGGCTCTGGCGGCGATATGCAATTCCTGCGGGGCATCTGTTAAAGGCCCCTGACAAAATGGATCCGAGAACTCAAGAAATGCACCTTCGAAACCCGCTTGGCGAATTCCGTCTCTGATATCACTGCCGCAGCGKATATGAAGTGTTGTTCGCGTATCCATCCCTCACCCCTTTTCAGGTTATCTTACTGCAGTTTGGCAAACAGGACATTCTCAGACAACNAAAAAAATATAGACGCACCACAAGTGGCCCATAAAAGGGAAGCTATTTATTTTTCCGAAGGTACAGTGTGGCTGGGGCGGCAGGGATCGAACCTGCGAATACTGATACCAAAAACCAGTGCCTTACCGCTTGGCGACGCCCCACCAACTGTGACGCGGTTTCTATAGAATGGGATGGTATGTGTAAAGACCTTTTGTTGCCTTTTTTTCACATTAAAAAAATCCTCAGTTTTTTCGCCGAAAAATATCCTAATTTCTTGGGCATTTTCAATCGACATGCCTATGATAAGAAGACATGAAAGGGACGAAATGACGATTCTGGTAACTGGGGCCGCTGGCTTTATTGGTATGCATGTGTGTGCAGCCTTGCTCAAACGCGGCGAGATCGTTTTAGGAATTGATAACCTGAATGACTATTATGACCCTACTCTCAAGTCCGCGAGGCTCGGCATTCTTAGGGAAAACAGCAATTTCACTTTTAATGCATGCGACTTTGCCGATGCAAATGCATTAAACGATGCCACACGCGACGCTAAGCTATCGGCTATTGTCCATCTCGGCGCTCAAGCTGGCATACGCTATTCAATCGAAAACCCCAGCGTTTATATCCAATCTAACTTGGTCGGCCATGCCAATATGCTGGAGTTGAGCCGCAACTCAGATAGCCTTGACCATTTAGTCTATGCCAGTTCTAGCAGCGTATATGGCGGCAATACGAAATTGCCGTTCGCCGTAGAAGACCGGGCCGACACCCCCGTTTCCCTCTATGCTGCCACAAAGCGTTCAAATGAGCTTCTAAGTCAAAGCTACGCCCACCTGTACGGCATACCTCAAACWGGCCTGCGTTTCTTCACGGTATATGGCCCTTGGGGCAGGCCTGACATGGCGCTGTGGCTATTCACAGAAGCTATTCTTGGCGGCAAGCCTATCCGTGTATTCAACCACGGTGATATGGCCCGCGATTTCACGTATATTGACGACATCACAGGCGGCATCTTGGCAGTTTTGGACGGCCCGCCCCAACAGGGGCAGAGCAATGCATTTGATAACCCTGCCCCGCATAAAATCTATAATATTGGGAACAACAAAGCCGAGCCTCTGCTTCATATGATCGACGTTTTAGAGCAAGCTTTAGGAAAAAAAGCAGAACGCTTGCTAGAAGACATGCAGCCCGGTGACGTAAAAGAGACCTATGCTGATACGTCAGCGCTGGAGGCAGACTTTGGCTTTAGAGCGAAAACTGCAATAGAAACAGGCATCCCTAAATTCGTAAGTTGGTACAAGGGTTTTTACGGGATTTAGCCATTCGTTAGGTCGTCCAGTTTCGACCACCAGTCCGGATTGGAGCGTTGCAAAGACTTATAGGCTTTAGCCGCAGCATGTGGTTCCCTGAAAAGCGCAAAGCATGTAGCGCCGCTACCTGACATACGGACCAGTCCGACCCCCTCCTTCTGCGTCAAAACACCCAGTACCTCTGCGATTGCGGGACAAAGCGATACTGCAGGGCCTTCAAGGGAGTTTTGGCTTTTTTCTYGTAACCACGTCGTAAAGCTTGAGGCGTCACCGAAGGCAGGCAGCAGTGCACTTGGCAAAAATCCGACGTCTTCGTTTTCATGAAATGCTCTGAAAACAGATGGTGTCGACAGCTCCTTATGCGGATTTACCAGCAAAACACTATAAAAGCCCGGCAATTTCACTGGCTCAATATGTTCACCAATCCCCKTCACCATTAACGGCGACTGATACAGACAGGCAGGCACATCTGCCCCCAGTTTCAGTCCAATTTCCGCCAGTTTTTCRATATCAAAACCCAATTYCCATAGCTCGTTAAGGGCAAGAAGCGTTGCGGCTGCRTCTGCCGATCCGCCGCCAATGCCAGACGCAATCGGTAGGTTCTTCTCTAAAGCAATCGATGCACCTGCGGATATTCTCGCTTCTCGTTGCAAAAGCAAAGCTGCTTTGAAAACGATATTCTGTTCCGTGTCCCTGCAAACGACTTTAAGCGCTGCCGCGAACGGCCCAGAAAGGGTCAACGACAGACTTTCACTAGGTGACACTGTGATGACATCGCCTGTGCGTGTGAAGACAAAAAGGCTCTCAAGCAGATGGTAGCCATCTTCGCGGCGCCCAACGACATGCAGAAACAAATTGATTTTAGCGGGCGCAGCCCTTGAAACGACCATAAATTGGTTCCCTTAAAAACCTCTTAGGACGCTTCTAGCAAACCTGTATCGAGTTTCGCCAGTATTAATGCGCGTTCTTTGTCTTTTGCACCGTTATCCAACGCGTGTCGCCACTGGAACCGGGCTTCAATCCGCCGGCCCACCTTCCAGTAGGCGTCCCCTAGATGATCATTGATTGTTACGTCGCCCGGCTCAAGCCTAACAGCCTTCTCCAAAGTAGTTACAGCCGCACTATAGTCCGCTGTCAGAAAATACACCCACCCAAGGCTATCGGTAATAAARCCGTCATTAGGCTTAATCGCCGCCGCTTTCTCGATCATGATCTTCGCTTTGACAATATGTGCACCCCGGTCGATCCAGCTGTATCCCAGATAATTCAACAACGTTGGCTCGTCAGGGCTTATTTGCAATGCGGTCTCCAGATCCTGCTCTGCACGCGGCCAGTCTCCAAGTTTTTCATAGACCATTGCTCTGGCAAAGTAGGCAACCCAGTTCAGCTCATTTGAAGTACCAAGAGACGAGACCGCTCTGTTATAATACACCAGCGATTCTGCGTCTGCCTGACGTAAGCGCAACAAATCACCGAGCCCCAATAAAAGCTGAGGATTGCGCGGCGCTTTTACAAGCAACTCTCGAGTGAGCTTTTCAGCGAGCACGTTTTGTCCGGCCGCCTGCAATACTTCAACACGCCGAATATCAGCATAGCCTCTGGCTTCGTTGGTCTCGCCAACTTGGGCCAGCGCATCGGCCGCAGCGGTGACGTTACCTGTGCTTTCCAAAAGACGCGCTAATAAAATATGCACATTGCTGTGGTCGGGTGTCAGATAGGAGGCTATTCGCGCATACAAAATTGCCGCCTTTTGCGACCGTCCTTGTGACAGTTCATTTGCGAGCCGAAAAAAAATCGCGCCGCCGGCCTTGAGAGGCGTTGTCGCAATATTACTCGGCTTCCCGCCGCTGGCAATAATCCGGCCCTGTCGCAATAAAAAGGGTGGGTTATCAAAACGCATGGCTTGTTTTGCTAAAAAGGAGAGTGCCTGTTTCTTCTCACCGTGTCGGTACAATAAGTGGGCATATGCGACCGCTGGCTGAAGGGAAACCGGCGGCATTTTGCTGGTCACCTGCTTATAGCGGGCCTTTGCAGCATCATATTCCCCTAGATAATCGAGCATGTAAGCCGCATGTTCTTGCGCCAGCGGCTTCAGACGCTTGTCGTCGTTAAACGATGCCAGCGCCAACTCTGCTGCAGGAAAGTCCCCTTCAGCAGCGTAGCTCCACGCCGTTAAAAGCGGGGCGAATATATAGCTGAAACCGTCTGAATTTTGATTAGCCAGC
>JAESRJ010000216.1 GCA_016764715.1 Kordiimonadaceae bacterium
CCCAAGTGTCTTCGCCCATGCGCTGATCATAGCGATGATCCCTGAAACAGTGGTTGAGCTCCATATGGCTTTTGGCTCTAGCGCTTTGTTCGACAATCACTTCAATATTGCTCACTTTCTCAAGATCCTTGCCTATGTTATTCCGTTTGCAGGGCTGCTGATGGATTATATTCATACTTACCGTAGTAAGGAGCGCGAAATTGCAGTGCGCGAACATGCCGAAATTGCCCTACGGGAAAACATGGCAGAACTTGAGGAAACCAACCGTGAGCTTGATAAGTTTGCTTATGTTGCATCCCACGATCTGAAGGCGCCTTTACGCGGAATTGAACATCTAGCGACTTGGATTACGGAAGACATTGATGACCCTGACGCAACAGCGGGGCACCTGAGCATGATGACCCAGCGTATAAAACGGATGGAAAAACTGCTTGATGATCTGCTCTCTTATTCGCGGATAGGGCGGCAGCGCATGGTGGCGCGCTCGGTTGATACCGGGGATATGGTGCAAGTGCTTTTTGATATGGCGACGCCGCCTGAGGGGTTTCAGTTGCGAGTTGCAGGTAATATGCCGGTCTTTTCAACAATGGAAGCGCCGTTTGAACTGGTTATTCGTAACCTGATCAATAATGCGGTGAAACACCACGACAGAGATGACGGCACCATAACGGTTTCATCAACGGATATGGGTGATTTTTACGAATTTCGCATCCAAGATGATGGCCCTGGCATTGCTGAGGAATKTCANNAWRMMWYMKTYRARRWTTTYMWSAMCCKGMARCCGNNCGTKWTGMAANNGAAGNGRAKTKRWGTRRKCWWKKNTTTGGTCAAGAAAACAGTCCATGTTTACGGGGGGGCGGTAGAGGTAAAATCGACCCTAGGAGAGGGCACGAAGTTTTATGTTAAATGGCCAAAGAATATTAAGCTGCGCCGGGACTTTGATGAAGAAGACCTTGAGGGAAGTGAGCTTACAGCATAGCGTGTGCGCATTGCGCTATGGCGTATTTTCCGGCTAATGAATTGCGTGGTGGTTCTTGGGTGAAGGGTCGATCGCTTGACGCAATAGGCGCGCGCAAACGAGTAATAGGGTACCAATGCATTCTGCTACAAAAATACTGATAGTTGATGATGACGAACTTGACCGTATGTCCGCAATGCGGGCTATGCGTAATAGCAAGCAACCGATTGATTTTGATGAAGCAAACAGCGAGACGGCCGCGGTGGCCCTGCTTAAAAAAAACAGATATGACTGTTTGCTAATTGATTACCATCTAGTGGGTACGGACGGTCTGGATTTTATTAAGACTGTTCAGAGAAGAGACCTTAGTGTCGCGCCCATCATTATTTTAAGCGGGACTGACGACGAAAATATTATGCTGCAATGCCTTAAAGCTGGTGCGCAGGACTATTTGCTTAAATCAGAGCTTACACCCAATACATTGATGCGGTCTATTCGCTATGCACGTGAGCGGAAGCAGGTTGCGGAACACCTTCGGTTTATTGCGCATCATGATCCCTTAACCGGCCTAGCGAACCGCACGCTTTTTATGTCTGGAGTTAGCCAGGCAATGGCGCGGTCTAAGCGTAAAAAGCGCACCTTCGCTTTGTTGTTTATTGATCTCGATCATTTTAAAGAAATAAACGACACACTTGGCCATGATGTAGGCGATACACTGCTTGTAAAAATGGCGCAGCGCATAAAAGCGTCGGTTCGGGAAAGTGATATTGTCAGTCGGTTTGGCGGCGATGAATTTGCTGTTCTTATCGATGAGATTGAAGGTAAGGGCGCCATTATCGAAGTGGCCGAAGCTATGCAAAACCGGGTGGCTAAAGATTTTCAACTTGATGACAAGACATTGCGGATCACGCCCAGTATTGGGATCGCGCTTTTTAGCCCCGATGATGAAGCTGATTTAGACGCTGAGGGTTTGATACAGCGTGCGGATATGGCGATGTATCATGCCAAAAAAGAGGGCCGAAACGGCTTTAGTTTTTACGAACAGGCGATGCACAAATTTGCACTCCACCGAACCCGTTTGAAACAAGAGCTGACACGCGCGTTGGAACGCCAGGAATTCGAAGTTTATTATCAGCCCCAATATGATATCGAGCACGARARAATTGTTGGATTGGAAGCGTTGCTGCGGTGGAATCATCCAACGCGRGGGCTTGTGTCGCCGGCAGAATTCATCCCGCTCGCCGAAGAAACTGGGCTGATTGTTTCAATTGGGGAATGGGTGCTTAATCAAGCATGTGCTCAGCTAGTGGCGTGGCGAAAAGATAGAGTGCTTGGCAGTACCAAAACGTCGATCTCTGTAAACGTGTCGGCTTTACAGCTAAAGCAGCATGATTTTTGTGACATGGTAAAAGCCATTCTAGAGAAAAATAACTGTGATGGCGGTATGTTGGTGCTCGAACTAACGGARAGCATGCTGATCGAAGACGTAGATAGGTGTGCTGAAAGTTTGGAGAAAATTGCCGCGCTGGGTGTGCGTGTCGCCATCGATGACTTTGGCACCGGATATTCTTCTTTTCGACATATGTTGCAGCTGCCGCTCTCTTATCTCAAAATTGACAAATCCTTTGTTGATAATGTTGCAGATGACCAAAAAAATGCAGATATTGTCACCGCAATCATTGCAATGGCGAATGCCCTGGGTCTACACGTTATCGCAGAAGGCGTAGAAAACAGGCAACAGGCGATACAGCTAAAAGAAAGCGGCTGCACGATGCTGCAAGGGTACTTGTTTTCAAAACCAGTATCCGCGGAACAAATGAAAAATATTCTTAGGAATAGCTAGTGATCCAGTGGTCACCTCTTCGCAGTGCCCTAAACGGTTGAGCAAGCCCAGCCTTTAAGCTAGGCATCGATGCTACCAATAACCAGCATCACACTCAAAATTTCCGTCTTTTGGAAAGTAATCTCCTTTGCGGGGTTRAATTGTTCAAGAACAAGGGTGTCACCGTCCCATTTTTTAAACTGTTTGATAAACCCCCCATGCTTCACGGTTTCAATGAGCACAAATCTATTTTTCCGGAGCGCTTGGCTAGGGTGAATATAAGCAAGGTCTTGGTTCTTGAACTTGGGGACCATGCTGTTGCCTGTAACAAACACAGCAAAAGCGCTGTGCACTCCCTGAAGGTCTGCGGGTCGAAACGTCCAATCAATCGCGTGGTCTTCGATCACTAGGTTCCCTTCTTCTCCGCCTTGCGCCCGGCCCATGATGGGCAGGTCTTTTTTAAATCCGAATATGCGGTTGCTTTGCCGTGCCGTGAAGGGGGTGGGTAAAATTAAACAGCCAGAACCAGCCTCGGTATTTTTTTGCAAACCGCGCGTTTGCCTGCTGCGGAATTTGTCTGTGAAAGGGCTGGTATAGGTTGACTTCATGAGCGTGTTCTCCTTTTGTTCTATTATGCAGATTGTGCGTTCAAAGGGAAGAGGTAAAGTTGCATAATAGCGAAAAACTGTATTTCGAAGGGCGTCTTAAAGGCTGATATCGCCTCTTGGCTGTCACCGTGTTTTCTGGCCCAAAATCGCTTTTCAGATTAACCCGCGGCCCCAGAGTCAGAGAACAGTTCTTGCAAACCATATAGAAAACGGTCGCCCGTGGATGATGATACAGTAAGGCCATTTTGCGGCGCCGGCCACTGAGTTTGAGTATCGCCTTTTAAGCCATTGAGATAACAAGATAAGTTTTGGCATAGCTCTTGCTCTAATGGAGGGGAAGCATTTGTGTAATGACTGCAGGTGCTAACCAATTAGAAGGCAAACTTAGTGGCTAACCTTATGATAACAAATACGGAAAATGACAAATGGGATGCCCATTCGTGGGGATCACTGGTCGCTTTTTTCCGTAGTTTTTTGACAGGTTTGCCGGGCGTTGTGGCAGTTTGTGCCTCTTGCTTCCTCTCGAATAGGGAGCTGCAGCAATGACACTTAATGGTATATTGTCGACGTCTCTTTCGGGCCTTTTCACCAATCAAACGGCGTTACGGGCTACTGCAAACAACATTGCCAACGTAAATAATCCAAATTTCGCCCGGACTGAAGTTATCATCGAAAGCCAGGTAACTCAGGGCACGTCGAACGGTGTAAAAATAGCGGGCATTGAGCGGGTTGTAGACGAGTTTCTGGAAACTGCACTGCGCACCGCCACATCAAACACCACTGAGTTTTCAATTCAGCGTGAATTTCACGATCGCCTTCAAGCAATTTTGGGCGATCCTGCTTCAGACAGTTCGCTCGCCGCTCGTGCGGATCAGGCCTTCAGTTCCTTTGCGACTTTGAGCCTCAACCCCTCGGATGTATTGCGCCGTCAAGAAACACTGTCCGAAGTCACCAATTTTCTAAGTCAAACCCATTTGATTTCCTCTCAGTTGCAGGCGTTGCGCGGCGATGCAAGCCAGCAAATTGAAACTACCGTAGGCCTGATAAACGAGCAGTTGCAGCGTATTCATGCTTTGAACCCGCTTGTGGCTCGGCAGCGCATCAATGGCGGAGAGACTGCTGGTGTCGAGAGCCAACTGGCGACAGCGCTGAATAGCCTTTCGGAACTTGTTGATATTCGTATTGACCGCCAACGGAACGGCACAGTGCATATAGGAACGAGCAATGGTACACCGCTGGTGAACAGCTCTTTGTCCCAGCTCTCTTACGATGCTCCCGGGATTGTGCAAGCCAACACTTTGTTTCCTTCCCTTACGGTGTCTAGAGTTGATAGCGACACCTTAGTTCCAACGTCTACGGCTATCGATATTGCGCCAAACATCAGATCCGGCAAACTGGCTGGTTTGCTTGAACTTCGTGATAAACAGTTGCCTAATCTTTCGGCTGCAATTGGTGAATTGGCAGGCCGGGTCTCTGACGAATTCAATGCTATACATAATAGCTTTTCGGCGGCACCGCCCCCGGCCTTATTGTCCGGTAAACAAACTTTGGTAGATGGTTCGCATCCARCAGGGTTCACAGGCATTGTAACATTTGCTGTGGTAGATAGTTCAAACCAGCTTGTGAATAGCACCACAGTTAATTTTGATRYSSMSYMSMYTGYAKMYTTTGATGCGCTTGTAACGCAGGTCAACGCAGGCCTTGGTGGCGATGCAACTTTATCACTTACCAACGGTGTATTGGCCCTTACCTCAGCGTCATCAACGAACGGCGTTTTGATCGCCGATGATGCGACATCACCGAGCCAGCGTGCTGGCCGWGGTTTYAGCCATTTCTTCGGCCTGAATGAYCTGATTACCGCGCAGCAACCAGGTGTTTATGAGACGGGCCTAACCGGTACGGAAGCGCATAATATTACCCTCGGCGAAACAATAAACTTCCGTGTGGCCGACGCCACGGGCAGAGAGCTAACAACAGTTACCGTAACTGCTAGCGGCACCAGTTTTGACGATATCCTAACTGATTTGAACGATGTTACCGGGCTCGGCGCTTTCTTTATTTTCTCGCTTGATAGTAACGGYRCCCTAGTGCGAACGCCTAATGTTGGGTTTGAAAGTGTGTCTGTTGAGGTCGTTTCTGACAACACGCAAATTGCCAGCACGGGGCTATCTTTTTCCGCRGCATTCGGKTTTGGAAAGAGYTTCCAGTCCGACGCCGCGCGTAACGTAGCAATACGTTCYGACATTGAATCTAACCCCTCGCTTTTATCACTTAGCCAATTCGATTTTTCCGGGGCAGTTGGAGAYGTAGTCGTAACTGGTGGAGATCAGCGCGGCGCCCTTGCTTTCCAAGACCTGGAGCGYGCCATTGTTAGSTTCAATGATGCGGGTGARTTAAATGGCGGCACGAGTACGTTGTCTCAATATGTCAGCCGTTTCTTGGGGAATGCWGGGCTGCAAGCCGTGAGGGCGACGAATTTTGAAGAAGATAACTTGGCGCTGCAACAAGAAATAGCGCARCGCAGTGCTGACATTTCCGGTGTAAACCTTGATGAAGAATTGGCGAATTTAATTGTTTTCCAAAATGCCTATAACGCCGCCGCGCGCATTCTTTCTAGTGTGCAGGAATTATACGACACGCTGTTGGCTGCGGTCTAAGGAGAGTTTGAGATGGTAAGAATATCCAGTTTTGGTCAGCAACAGCTCCTAATCCGGGCGATCCAGGACAATCAGCGCGCGCTCTTTGAAGATCAGCGGCAGATTTCAACTGGAAAGAAAGCCGACAATTTTCAGGGGCTTGCAGGTCAAACCAATACGGTGCTTGGGTCGCGGTCTTTTCTTTCTCGTGTTGAAACGTATCAGGAAACCATTTCTACTGTTCGTGGGAAACTAGATGCCAACGATGTTCAAATCGGGGGGATTATAAAGTCAGTTGAAACGCTGAGAGATACCATCCGCACATCTATTGCCAACAGCCAGGCCGAAGGCTTGTCGGAACAGCTTAAGCTTACGTTTGAATTCACCTCCAACGCGCTAAACACGAATTTCGGCGGTTCCTTTTTRTTCTCAGGTGCMGGCGCTGATGTCACCCCCGTCAATGTCACTGATTTAGCAGGTTTGGCAGCCCTTCCTGCGATTTCCGATGCTTTCGATAACGCGGCCCAGCCATTTGTTGCTAAAATTGCGGACGGTGTTGATACGGAGTTTGGTCTGCTCGCAGATGATATTGGCTCAGCAGTTTTTACGGAACTTCGAAACCTGTATAATCTAGACCAAGGTGTTAATGGTCCCTTTGATGGTCCACTAAATCCTACTCAGTTCGCCTTATTGCAAACCCAGTTGGTAAACCTTGAAACCGCGCTAGACGGACTAAGGGCGGTGCAAACTAAAAATGGACTAGCTTTTGAGAGGCTTGAGGTCGTGGATGARCAGCATGCTGATACATCGGTTTTCTTGCAAACATTCATAGCTGATATCGAAGACGTCAATTTGGCGGAAGCGATTAGTAGCCTTAACTCAAATCAGCTGGCACTAGAAGCATCATTCCGGTCAATTGGATCTTTAACTCAGCTRTCCCTGTTGAATTTCCTATAATCCTTCGTTCTGTCTTGCTATAGATTTTTCCGTTGAAAATAGCGTAGCGAAAGCTAGACTACGGTATTAGTTTTTAGGACTTTTGACGGCAAGGATACAGGCGCTAGTGCAAGTAACTTCTGAACAGTTTAAACAGGGTATGCGTCGTCTTGGCGGTGCAGTGAATATTGTCACAAGCACGCATGACGGCATATTTGCAGGCCTTACCGCAACTGCGGTAACATCACTTTCCGCGCAGCCTCCGCAGCTTTTAGCATGTATCAATCGGGCGGGCGCCACTTTCGAGACGATATCAAAGGGACGCTGCATCGCGGTGAATGTTTTGGGCGCGCGCCACGTTGCGTTGGCGGAACGGTTTGCCGGAATGAGCGGCGAGCTAGAGACYGACCGCTTCTCGGAAGGGCTCTGGGACACCGGCATTACAGGTGCGCCGCTTCTAAAAGAGGCGCTTGTTAGCTTTGATTGYGAAATCGARAGYATMTTWGAYTCCGGYAGCCAYGGYATWGTTATWGGCCGWATWTGCGGSATCCGCGTGAATGATACCGTTGCGGATACACCGCTTTGTTATCTGGACGGTGAATGGGCTAGCATGGTTTCGGTGAAGCCCGAGTAGCGGCCGACCTTTTGACGATTTTTCTATAGGAAGCGCCCTAGTTTATGGGGGGATACCTTCCTGTGACTCATTTACAACAATTAACTCAATTTTAACACTTATTCGATTACGCGAATCGCAATGACTTGACTCGGCGAATCAAATAGATTCGATATAGGGGTATTGGGCGCCATTTATTTACGGCAGTTGCCCTCGTGTAATGGACATTGAGTTACTGATGAAAAACGAAACGCTGCCAATATTATTTGATGAGTGCTGCAGTCGGAGAAGCGTCGGCTATTGCATCCTGCTCGGGGATATAATGCTGGAGGCGGTTTGTGGTCAGTGAAGACCTATTAAAGCTGCTTGTTTTAGCGAAAGAAAAATCTTCTGAGAGCCGATCACGGTTGATGGAGAATATCACAGATTTGTTCCTATCAGACGATGGACGCTTAAGCGAACATGAGCGAGCGTTGATGTCCGATATTCTTGGTAAACTCATCGGCCAAGTTGAGACAGAATTACGGCAAGAACTTGCAAAAACGTTAGTTAAATCGGGCGTTGACTTGCCAGAGATTGCGACGCTGTTAGCAAATGATGATGTCGAAATAGCGCGGCCGATATTGGAAGCAAGTGGTCTGCTAAAGGATCCCGACTTGATCGAGATCATCAGAATGCGGACCGACGAACACCGTATGGCAATAGCTATGCGGGATGAAATCTCAGAAACTGTCAGCAATGCAATCGTCGAATATGGCAGCGAAGATGTGATTGAGAGCTTACTCAATAATCATGATAGCCTTCTTTCTAAGCGTGCAATGGAATACTTAGTGGCGGAGTCCCGGCGGGTAGATAGGTTCCAGGAACCTCTGCTTAACCGGTCAGATTTGCCAGGAGACCTAGCTTACCGTATGTATTGGTGGGTATCAGCTGCACTTCGTAAAAAGATTCTGAGTGAATTTAAAGTTGACCCCGTTGTTTTCGAACAAGCTATTAAACGTGCAACTAGTACAGTGATGGTAGATCGAGGTGATGATCAGAGTGCCTATATTAGGGCTCAGCGATTAGTTAGGCGCATGATGGAAAACGGCGAACTGACAGTTCAGTTTTTGCTGTCGTCACTGAGACAGCAACGCGTTGCAGTTTTTGTTTCTGGCATGGCTGAACTAGCCGGAATTAGTTTTAGAACCGCATGGCGTATTTTTGCAGATAAGGGCGGGGAGAGCTTCGCTGTGTTGGCTAAGGCCGTAGGTGTCGATCGCGGTCAGTTTACGAGTATCTATTTATTGATGGTTCAGGCACGGGAGGGTGGCTCAGTTAAATCACCTGGTGTTCTGAAGGAAATTCTTACGTTGTTTGACAGTACCTCAGAGGAAAACGCAAAGGGCGCTCTGCAGGTTTGGCAGCGAGACAATGCCTATCAAGTGGCAATCGAAGAACTGGATCAAAAAAAGTAAATTGATGCTTGGGGGGAAGTGCTGGCATCGATTAGGGAGTGAGTTGGATGGAAGAAAGATCAGGTAAGCAGAAAAAGGTCGTCGATTTGATGAGCCGAAGGCCTGCACGTGTTTCGGCTGCTTTTGGCGCGACAATAGCGCGTGATGAGCAGCAGCAGTATGCTGCCAATGAACAGGTCCTTGAGCTTCTGACGCGTGTTCTCGTTGATGAGAGCTTGCCTTTCTACGTTGCAACCCTCGACGGCACGATCATCCAGTTGAATGAACACTATAATAAATTGGACAGAGCCCTTGCTGAGCATTCTTTGGCGCCTGGCGCGCATGATGCCGTTGGCCAATTTAAAGTACCTTCTATGTTACCTGTTATTGCCGATGTATTAGCTTCGGGTACCACAGTGCGGTCGGAAGAAATTATGCATGTTGGTGGGCGGGAACGCGTCTTTCTTGGCAGACATTCGCCCATTCGTAATGAGCATAAAGAGATTATTGCTTTGGCTGGTACCTACGAAGATATTACCGTTCAGGTGCGCGGTATGGAAGAAGCCAACAAGACCCAAGCGCGTTTTCAGGACTTTGCGCGGGCTAGCTCAGATTGGTTCTTCGAATGCGACAGTGATATGCGTATTCGGTCATTGTCGGAACGGTTTACCGCGATTGTCGGCCAACCCGCATCTTTGTTCCTCGGCTCTAAGTTTGAGCAATTCGGGCGTTTGGGTGAAAATCTAGATGGCCGCTGTGAAGGGCCATCGGCTATTAGAATGCGCAAGCCGTTTCGTGAGCAGTTATTTGTTATTAATGAGCCAAATGGCAACGAGTTGAAATTCCATCTTTCCGCAGTCCCGGTTTTTGACCGCCAAAGCGGTGATTTTCAGGGTTACCGGGGAGTTGGCATGGATGCGTCCTCTCGCTATGTTCAGGCAGCGGAGGCAGCTGCCATTCGCGCTAACCTTGAAGGGCTGCTTGCGGAGTTGACCCGAAAGAATATGGCGTTGGATATCGCGAGTGAGCAAGCCAATTCAGCCTTGCGGGCGAAAAATGAATTCCTTGCCGCAATGAGCCATGAACTTCGTACGCCGCTTAATGCGATCATCGGTTTTGCTGATGCTTTTGAGCGCCAAACATTTGGTTCTCTCGACGCGACTTACGTTGACTACGCGACAGATATTCGGACCTCTGGCGAGCATTTGCTCGGGTTGATTAACGATATCCTTGATGTTGCGGTGATTGAAAGCGGCGGTTTATCGCTTAAACTTGATGAGCTTGATCTGGGCGAAATAATAACGCGAGCGGTGCATATGAACGCGGATAGCGCGCGTAAAAAGATGCTGAATATCGAAGGCCTCACACTCACTACAGACGCCTTGGTTAAAGCCGATGAACGCCGCCTGACTCAAATCTTTGTTAACCTACTGTCGAATGCGATCAAATTCACTCCCGCTGATGGCGCTGTCAGTATTTCCGTTGCAGTGGCGGGTGATGGCAATACTGTAGCGGTGACAGTCAGTGATACCGGAATCGGAATTTCTGAAGATCAACTGACAAATATCTTTGAAAAATTTCACCAGGTGACTGAGCATATATATTCGCGCTCGCAAGAAGGAACGGGTTTGGGTCTCCATATCAGCCGCGAGCTTGCGCGTAAAATGGGCGGTGAGTTAACTGTGGCCAGCATAGTGGGCGAAGGTAGCCATTTCACTGTGACTATCCCAATATCGGATGGTGCTGGGCTAGACGGTAGTTTCATCTAATAAATAACCCTAAATAATTAGGGAC
>JAESRJ010000059.1 GCA_016764715.1 Kordiimonadaceae bacterium
TCCTCTTGCCATCTTCCTTGGCCAGATAGCGGCAGCGCTGTCAGCAGGCAATACAGTTGTGGTGAAACCGGCCGCACAAACGCAGCTGATCGCCTACGAAGCTGTCAGGTTGATGCATAAAGCTGGTGTGCCCAAGGATGCGCTGCATCTGATCCTCGGCGAAGGCCGTATACTCGGCGCGCATCTTATTGCAGCCAAAGGCATAGCGGGTGTGTGTTTCACAGGCTCAACTGCGACGGCCAAGCATATCGCAGTCAGCCTCGCTGATACGGGCAAGGCCTTAGTGCCGCTGATCGCGGAAACCGGCGGTATCAATGCGATGATAATCGATTCGACCGCGCTGCTTGAGCAAGCTGTAACGGACGTTGTCGCCGCTGCATTTCAAAGTGCGGGGCAGCGCTGCTCTGCTTGCCGCATTGTCTGCGTGCAGGAAGATGTAGCCGATGATTTTGAGACGATGCTGAAGGGCTCAATGGATCTACTTACTATTGGCGATCCCTCGCATCTAAGCACAGATGTAGGCCCGGTGATTGATGCGGACGCACGGCAGGGGCTGCAGGCCTATATCGCCCAAATGCGCGCCGAATTCTCTGTGCTTTCGGAAACCAAATTGCCTGCAGACTTACCTGCTGGGCACTTTGTTGCACCCATCGCCTTCAGCGTACCAAATGTATCTGCGGTGAAGCACGAAGTGTTCGGTCCAGTACTGCATATTGTGCGCTTCAAGGCGGGCGCATTGAAGGCTTTGATTAGCGAAATCAACGGCACCGGGTACGGCCTGACGATGGGCCTGCACACCCGTATTGATGACAGGGTTGAGCAAGTGAAGGCTCTCGCTACTGTCGGCAATCTCTATGTAAACCGYAACCARATWGGMGCGGTSGTCGGYRYWCARCCYTTYGGYGGTGAAGGCCTTTCSGGMACCGGCCCGAAAGCAGGCGGGCCSCACTATCTGCGGCGTTTGTCAAAACGTGTTGATAGGCCCGTTGAAGCGGTAGCTTCAGATGTTGCTATGCAAAGCCCCTTAACTCCGGCGTCTGGAGCCCCCAGAGAAAACCCATTAGTTCGGCCGGCGCAGCAGGCGTTTTCAGTGAACAAGACGTTGGACCGGGCYGCCATATTCCGCCGCGTGGCGGAAGCGTTAGCTCAAAACAATGCCGGTGATGCAGCGTTTGCGTCGGAGTGCGCAGCCACAATAGAAACCATCTATACTGCGCCCCACACACTGCCGGGGCCAACGGGTGAAACCAACACGCTGTCCCTCCATGCGCGCGGCATTTTGCTGTGCATTGGTGGCGATGAGGCTGCGGTGTTGAACTGGCAAATTATGCGAGCCTTAGCGGCGGGGAATAGTGTTATTGCCGTTTCTAAAGCAAGTGAGAAAGCCGCAGCGAATGATCTGTTCCATGCTTTAATCAAAGCTGGCCTGCCCAAGGCGCTGCTAACGTTCGCGACCTCGAATGACTTAGGCGATTTGCTTCCAGCAGCGATTGACGGCGTCGTATGTGATGGCGCTCAGCGCGAAGCCGTGGCGCACGCGCTCTACAAACGGGGCGGCGCACTCATCCCCCTACTGTCAGCGCACGATGATGCTGAACGGTTCTGCGTAGAACGCACCGTATCAATCGAYACRACAGCCGCAGGCGGCAACGCCAGTTTGCTGGCGATTTAANTRYTRGCYNGNAGTYGYTGNAKTWWGNWMGYTNMYKGCNGYMYYTCKWTTTGAGGAGAGCTAGTTCAGACACGGTCCTTGCTTAAACTTGCTAAAGCCGCCTTTAATACCTGTAAACATATTCGCGCAGTATGTGCGTCGGGCGAAAAACCTGACCGCATTTGTTCGTATGGGTGGATGTAGTTTCGAAAGTCGCGAAGAGCGTGGCTAAACTTTTTGACATCAAGTCCAATTAGCTGAATGTCGCAGGCGGTGTCTATTAATTGAGCCAAACTCCATTTGTGGAATGGCAGAACTTTTCCGTCATCATCTTTCGGGCTAGTCCTAGATTTATTAAACCTCGATGGATGACTTTGACTGACGCCTAATAATGCACCTTCGAGAATACTGCCGCACATGAAAATTGTAGACAAATGAGCCTTGGCGTTCATCGTGGCTAATGCTTCATTAAGCCGGGTTTTGAGAATCGGGCGTAGTGATTCCTCAACTGGCAACTTTGCGAAGCTGATTGAACCAAAGTCTTTTTTGAGAAAACCATTTATAGTTTCTGGCTCCGCGACGACTTGGATTCCTGTTAAACGGCGGACAATTTCAGCACACTTTTCCATGACCGGCAAGTTAAGCGCAACGTTATTCAGTTCACAGGTCACTTTGTGCAGATCAAGCATTTCATTTAGAACTTTACCGACTAGATTGTCGGGGTCCTGTTCCCAAAAAGCGCGCAATCTTTTTGCCTTCGAGTCACCATAAGTCCGGTACCGTTGAGAATTAATATCAACATTGAACTGGTGGAAAAACTCGCTGTAAGTTGGATCGGTAAAGTCCAGTACATAGCCTAAGGCGTCTTTAGGGAATAAAATTTCCCCTAAATACTTTTTTTCAGTCGCTGAGAGGCTTGCCATTACTCTGCCCGTGGTGTGGCGGCCCAGCTTTTTAGGAGCTCATCATAGTCTACGGTGATGCCTTGTGGTTTTTCGTTGGCTAGTTTGGGCTTTGGCGCGCCGGGCTGGCTTAGCCAATATTCTGGATCGCGGGGCTTGTTTAGTTTCGGGCCACATTCGCCCTGAATGCCTGCGCGTTCTAGGCGGCGGAGRATTTTRTCYTGCGCWGCGGCKAGGCTATCCATCGCYGCTTGCGGGGTTTTRTCGCCMGAGATCGCRTCGCCGATATCCTGCCACCAAAGCTGSGCAAGGCGCGGGTAATCAGGCACGTTGGTGCCGGTCGGTGTCCACAGCACACGGGATTTAGAGCGGTAAAACTCGATTAACCCACCAAGCGACGGCGCTCGTTCTGTCATGCTGTCATGCCAGATATCGCTTTCGCGGATAAATGTTAGTCCCACATGGCTTTTCTTCAGGGATACTGTTTTGGATGTGGTGAACTGGGCATAGAGCCACGCAGCCTGCGCGCGTTTCGTCGGTGTTGATTTCATCAATGTCCAAGCGCCGGTATCCTGGTAGCCAAGCTTCATGCCGTCTTCATAATARGCGCCGCGCGGGGACGGGGCCATGCGCCAYNTTGGGCTYNTCRCCGTCCATYACKGCRATGCCGGGCTTGACCATGTCAGCGGTGAAGGCSGTRTACCARAARATCTGCTGMGCGATYGCGCCYTGCGCWGGCACSGGGCCWGMYTCGCCRAAKGTCATGCCGCCTGCAGTTGGCGGCGCGTATTTCCCAAGCCATTCAACATATTTTGCTACAGAGTAAACTGCTGCCGGGCCATTGGTGGCACCGCCGCGCGATACGCTGGAGCCAACCGGGCTGCAGCCTTCTACGCGGATGCCCCATTCGTCCACCGGCAGGCCGTTCGGCAAGCCTTTGTCGCCCGCACCAGCCATCGAAAGCCACGCGTCGGTAAAGCGCCAGCCAAGGGATGGGTCCTTCTTGCCGTAATCCATATGGCCGTATATTTTTTTGCCGTCAATTTCGCCGACATCATTGGTGAAGAATTCTGCGATATCTTCGTASGCYGACCAGTTGACMGGCACGCCYAAATCGTARCCGTATTTGGCTTTAAATTGTGCYTTMARATCAGGRTYGGTGAACCAATCATAGCGGAACCAGTAAAGGTTRGCGAACTGCTGGTCTGGCAGTTGGTATAGCTTKCCGTCTGGGGCCGTGGTGAAAGAAATGCCGATAAAATCTTCGAGATCAAGCGTTGGGCTGGTTACTGCCGCACCTTCGCCCGCCATCCAATCCGTGAGGTTGCGCACTTGCTGGTAGCGGTAATGGGTGCCGATCAGGTCGCTGTCATTGATGTAAGCATCGTAAATATTACGGCCTGACTGCATTTGGGTTTGCAGTTTTTCCACCACATCCCCTTCGCCGATCAGATCGTGGTTTACTTTGATGCCTGTGATCTCAAAAAACGCTTTGGCGAGCACTTTGGCTTCATACTCGTGCGTCGTCAGAGTCTCGGATACCACGTTGATTTCCATGCCTTTGAAGGGCTCTGCCGCCTTAATAAACCAAGCAAGTTCCGCCATGCGCTGTTTGTCGCTTAAGGTGGAGAGCTTAAATTCAGTCTCGGACCATTTTTTTGCCGCAGCTTCATCCGCCACCGCAGGCATGGTCGCCAGCAAAACCGCAGCAGAGACGGCACTTATTAGAAATCTTCTCATTGATCACTCCTGATAGAGGATAGAATTTTAGTTACCATAGCCCCAAACCCAGCGAAATACAGCCAGTGTATAAATAGTAGAGCCCCCTGCGCCCTATTGAGGCCCTAACCTTGCACTGCACTTTGCTGATACGGGTTTGGACGGGACGCTTATGCAATCATTCGGTGCTTCAATCCGCGCCATAATTCTTAGCAATTGCGCTTGCGGCAGCACGGTARTGTTTGTGGTATTCGGTATTAACAGCGGCTGGAGCGTTGCTGTGAAGTGCAATCACCAAGTCCTGTTTCGGATCAATGAAAATCATCTGACCAAAGATACCGCTCGCGTTGTAGGCACCGCCCTCTAATAGCCACCAATTATAGCCGTAGCCTGCAAAGCCATTAGACGGCGTCGTTGCCTTTTCCAACCAGCCTTCGGGCAGGATGCTGTCACCTGAAGGCAATATACCGCCTTTTTTTACAACGATGCCCATGCGCGCATAATCACGCAGGCTTGCACTGATGCAACAACCGCCAGTTTCCTGACCGTAAGGCTTGGTGAGGATCCAGTTGGCATCGTGCTCCATGCCAAAGCCCTGCCAGATTTTGGCATTCATATAGGCGCTTGCATTGTTGCCAATGGCTGCGCGGAGTATCTCGCCAGCTAGGTTGCTTTCCGCGGTGTTGTAATTGAAAACTTCGCCGGCTGGGTGAAGGCGTTCCAGCTTACTAATATAATCGGTGAGTGCAACGCCTTGCAGGCCGCCTGCTTTGGCAACGTCTGATTYAGGATCTTTATAATCCTCATTCCATTTGATGCCTGAGGACATCTGCAAAATATGCCGTAGTTTGACAGACCCATAATCTGTGCCGCGTAAGCGAGGTAGATAGTCCGCCACCCGGTCATCAAGGCTGGTGATATAGCCATCTTTAATGGCAGCACCTATCAGTGTTGAGGTGAAAGACTTGGTTACAGAAAACGTGATCCAGCGGCTGTCGGGTTTATGGCCTGGCGCATAATGCTCAAGCTGGATGGTATCCCCCTTTACGACCACCATGCCCATTAGCGGCTCTTGAGCCAACAGGTCGCTTACCGTGTAGGTTTGGCCGTCCACTTGGTAGGACAGTGCCTTGAGGCTTTCGTCAAACTCCGTGCTTAGCGGATAGGGGACTGAGGACGCTGTAAGGCTGCGCGTGGCCGCAAAACGGTCCATATGGGCAAAGGCAATCCGCCGATCTGCATCGCTCAAGAATAAAAGGTTTGTTAAGCCCTCGTCTTGCATGCGCTGCAATAGGTCCTTGATTGCCGCTTCTGGTGCAGCCGAAACAGGGGGGCTGATCAGGCATATGAACAAAAACAGATACAAAAATTTTTTCACGAAGTTTTTCCTTCTATAGCTGCCACCGTTTTGGCAATTTATCCAACGTGTTGGATCTCATTTGAATAGCATAACGGGCTAAACCCAGCGAAAAACAGCTAGGGCGTATAAAACTGAAAGGCCAAGCGCATACCAGAGTGCATCGCCGACAAAAAACAGCCAGCCTAAATGAATGAAGGCGCTGCCGAGAAGGGAAACAAACAAGCGGTCACCGCGAGTGGTCTCAAAGCGCAGCACGCCGAAGCGCGGCGCACCGCCTGGGGACAGTTTTTCCCATACAATCATACTGAGGATCAGCCCTGCGATTGTTGCAAAGAAAACCGCGGTAAACGTCGTCCATCCCATCCATGCGAAATCCATAAGCTGTCTCCTACACCCGGCCGAGGGCGAAGCCCTTGGCGATATGGTTGCGGACAAACCAGATGACGATGGCGCCGGGCACGATGGTGAGCACACCAGCTGCCGCTAGCACGCCCCAATCGAGGCCAGAGGCCGATACCGTACGCGTCATCACGGCGGCGATGGGTTTGGCGTCAACGCTGGTGAGCGTGCGCGCGATCAACAGTTCCACCCAGCTGAACATAAAGCAGAAGAAGGCGGCAACGCCGATGCCAGAGGCAATAAGCGGCGTGAAGATACGCAGGAAAAACGCGCCRAAACTATAGCCRTCAATTTGCGCGGTTTCGTCGATTTCCTTGGGTACGCCGGACATGAAACCTTCAAGTATCCACACGGCGAGCGGCACATTAAAAAGGCAGTGCGCCAGCGCCACGGCGATATGGGTATCGAACAAACCGATCGAGCTATAGAGCTGGAAAAACGGTAGAACAAACACAGCAGGCGGGGCCATGCGGTTGGATAGCAGCCAGAAAAACAAATGTTTGTCGCCCATAAAGCGGTAGCGCGAAAAGGCGTAAGCGGCAGGTAGGGCAACAGCCAGCGATATAACGGTGTTGAGCGCCACATAGATGGTGGAGTTGATGTAACCGTTATACCAACTGGGGTCGGTCAAAATGGTTTTGAAATTGGCAAGGGTCGGGTTTTGCGGCCACAGTGAAAACCCGCCGAGGATTTCGGCATTTGTTTTCAGCGCCATCGTCAGCAGCCAATAGATCGGCAGCATCAAAAAGATGATATAAAGCGTTGGGGTTATGCGGATTCTTTTCAGCATCAGTTTGCCTCCCCGTCACGGGCGGTCATCACTGTGTAGAAAACCCAACTGAGCAGAAGCACGATTAGGAAATACACAAGCGAGAAGGCCGCAGCAGGACCGAGGTCAAATTGCCCGATCGCCATTTTCACCAGATCAATCGAGAGGAAGGTGGTGGAGTTACCCGGCCCGCCGCCGGTGAGCACAAAGGGCTCGGTATAGATCATGAAGCTATCCATGAAGCGCAGCAGAACGGCGATTAGCAGCACCCGGTTCATCTTAGGGAATTGAATGTAGCGGAAAACCGCCCACCGCGACGCGCCGTCAATCTTTGCGGCTTGGTAAAAAGCGTCAGGGATCGAGCAAAGCCCCGCGTAACACAGCAGCACCACAAGGCTGGTCCAGTGCCAGACATCCATAATGATGATGGTGATCCACGCCGCGGTCGGTGAYTGGGTATAATTATAGTCGATCCCCATTGCCGCCAAAGTATGGCCAAGCAGGCCAATGTCTTCACGGGCAAATATCTGCCAGATGGTGCCGACAACATTCCAGGGGATGAGAAGCGGTAGGGCCATTAACACAAGGCAAATCGAAGCCCCCCAGCCTTTTTTGGGCATGGAAAGCGCGATTAAGATACCCAGCGGAATTTCGATTGCGAGGATGATACCTGAGAACAGAAGCTGGCGGCCAAGCGCGGAATGAAAGCGCTCTGAATTAAGGATTTCAACAAACCATTCGGTGCCGACCCAGTAAAACTCGTTGTTGCCGAAAGTATCCTGCACCGAGTAATTGACGACTGTCATCAGTGGTAATACGGCTGAGAACCCGACCAGCAGAAAAACGGGCAAGACAAGGAACCAGGCTTTTTGGTTAAGTTTGCGCTGCATCACACAGCCCCTTCTACAAGGTGACTATTGCAGTAAACCAGCGTTCTGGCAGAATCAAAAATCAGCGCTGCTTCGCCCTCGGGCACAGGTGTATGTTCCGGCACCAGCACGGCCATTTCTATGTCGCCAGCGATCACTTTAGCTATCTTGTGGCGGCCTAAATCTTCGACGCTTTGGATATGGACGTTGAAGGTGCCCTCGCCGTCATTCTTGCCAACGGGGCCGAACTTCAAAAACTCAGGCCGGATACCGACTTCGATTTTGCCGCCAGAAAGCGTGCCGTAATCACAGCCTAAATCAATTTCATTGCCGCCAATCGTTGCGCGTCTGCCTTCGACTGTTGCGGGCAGGAAATTCATACCGGGTGAGCCAATGAAATAGCCAACAAATGTATGGGCTGGACGCTCGAAGAGTTCCTCCGGCGTGCCGATCTGCACAATTTCGCCGTTGTGCATGACCACAACTTTATCCGCGAAGGTCAGGGCTTCGGTTTGGTCGTGCGTAACATACACCATGGTGAACCCAAACTGCTGGTGCAATTCCTTCAATTTAGACCGTAGTACCCATTTTTTATGGGGGTCGATCACAGTAAGCGGTTCATCAAAGAGGATCGCGTTGACATCATTGCGGACCAGTCCTCGCCCGAGGGAAATGATTTGCTTGGCGTCGGCGGATAAGCCAGAGGCCCTGTCGTCTAAGCGCTCGGTTAAGTCTAGCATCTCGGCAATCTCAGCCACGCGGGCTTCAATATCTGCAGGGGCCATGCCGCGGTTTTTAAGCGGGAAAGCGAGGTTCTGCCGCACGGTCATTGTATCGTAGATCACGGGAAACTGGAATACCTGAGCAATATTGCGGTGCGCAGTATCAAGCCCRGTWACGTCTTSACCACCRAAGAGMACYTGCCCTTCACTGGKMGTWAGYAARCCGGAAATGATATTMAGCAGYGTRGTTTTRCCRCARCCAGATGGGCCGAGTAGGGCGTAAGCACCGCCGTCCTCCCATACGTGATCCAAGGATTTTAGAGCGTAGTCCTCCGGCCCTTTCGGATTGGGAAGGTAGGAATGCGCCATATCTTTTAGGTGGATAACAGCCACTTTATGCCACCTTAGCTTGGTTGGTATGCGGCGCGGTGCTGACAGCGGGGAAAAGGAGGAAATCGCGCGGATCTATAAACAGCTCTATCGCAGCGCCTGTCTTGTAGTGGTGTACACCGTGAGTTAGCGCTGTCCAGCCCTGGCCGAGGGCTGCTACGTGAATGAAGCTTTCTGACCCAGTGATCTCCGTCATAGTGACAACGGCTTTAACTGAGAGCGCATTAGCAGACGGCTTTGCCACGTGCAAATGGTGCGCGCGAAACCCGATATCATAATCACCGTCAGGCAAGCTCAAATTGTCGCTATAGCTTTGCGTCAGGCCGGCGATGCGCATGTTGCTGCCTGTGCGCCGTGCTGACATTATATTAAGCGGCGGGTCTGAGAAGGTGCGCGCGGACTGCAAGCTAACAGGGTTCCGGTAAACCTCAAGCGTTGGGCCGGTTTGCATCAATTTGCCTTCATGCATCAGCGTAATACGCCCACCAAGCAAAAGCGCTTCTTCGGGTTCCGTGGTCGCATAAACAACGGTAGACCCCGTTTCCTTAAAAAGGCGCGGCAGTTCTTGGCGCAGTTCCTCGCGGAGTTTGTAATCAAGGTTAGCAAGCGGCTCATCCAGCAAAACCAAATCGGCCTCGCGCACCAGTGCCCGCGCAAGTGCCACGCGTTGTTGTTGCCCGCCGGAAAGCTCCAGTGGTTTCCGGTCTAGCATGGGCGAGATACTCAGCAATTCAGCGATCTTGCCTACGCGTGTTTTAATATCTGCTTTGCTGACCTTTGCCACTTTAAGCGGCGAGGCAATGTTATCAAAAACGCTGAAGGTCGGGTAATTGATGAACTGCTGGTAAACAAAGGCGACGCTACGTTTTTTGACGGCTACGCCTGTAAGGTCTTGTCCGCTGAAAAGCACTTGGCCAGTTGTTGGCGCGTCCAGCCCTGCCATGATCCGTAGCAAGCTAGTTTTACCGGCTAAAGTAGGCCCCAAAAGCACGTTGAAATTTCCCGGCTCAAAGCACGCAGAAATATCGGATAGGTAGTCTGCCCTATCCACTATCAGCGATATGTCCCGCAGTTCTAACACTGTGCAGTTGCTCTCCCCTCAACGTCGCTCAGCTTCAATGACCTAGGGTCGTATGATCAAAGGTCAAGCCTGCACGCTAGAGCGCAACGGAATTATGAGCAAACACTTTCGGATCAGGCCTATGTGATTGGTCTTGTTATCGGATTTTGGTGCGTGCCAGCGACGAATTTACCGGCATTCAGGCTTTAGAACATATAGGGCTACTCTTTAAACCAGCACCACGTGCCATTTTCGTGTATAAGGGGAATAATAAAGGAGCAATTATGGCCGTCGCTATCCTCCCTAACTGGCACCCGCTATTTGTACATTTCACAGTGGCGTTGGTGACCATATCCGCAATATTTTTTATACTATCGAAAGCCGTGTCTTCGAAATCAACGACGTTTGAGCTGGTGGCTAAATGGACGCTGTGGACAGGCGCAGGTTTCACTGTATTGACAGTGCTTGCAGGCATGGATGCTTTTAGTTCGGTGGCGCATGACAGTGTTAGCCACAGTGTGATGAAAACCCACCGGTTTTGGGCGCTTATCACTGCAGGCGTGATCGTGATATSGGCCTTGTGGCAGGTGCGAACAAAAACTGTATCTGCGCTGACAATTGTTGGAAGCTTGATCCTCGTTGGCCTTGTTAGTTTTACCGGCTATTTGGGCAGCGAATTGGTTTACCGGCACGGTGTAGGCGTGCAGCGGCTATCGCAGGAAACAGGCGATGGCCATCAGCACAAGGGAGGTAAACCGCATATTACGGCTAGTCAGGCTCGCGCGTCCGAAGGGGCTGAAAATAGCAGCCTACTTGATAAAGAATTAAGCCCTGATTTCGCTGCGGTTTCAGATACCCTTTATGTTGCCCTTCGCAGCGGCGATGCAGACACAGTTGCCAAATTGATGGTAGATGATGTGCTTATTTTGGAGGGCGGACAGGCGCAGACCAGC
>JAESRJ010000217.1 GCA_016764715.1 Kordiimonadaceae bacterium
AACCAATAGCTGCCCCGCCGCTTCGCAGCGCAACAAGCACACCGACGATGGCCATGAAACTGATCCAGATACCAAACGTATAAGCCCAGCCTTCTTTCCTCCGGTTTTTCGCAGTTTTATAATTGGCTTTTACAAATGCAAATGCCTTTAACGACAAAATAGGGAAGACGCAGGGCATAAGGTTCAAAATTATGCCGCCCAGAAATGCAAACAAAGCAGCTTGCCACAAGGGAATTAACGCCAAATTTGTGGTGGACGCTGAGGACCCAGACCCTGTTCCGCCAACGACTACGCCTGCAAATTCTGGTGCAAGCATGAGGTGTTGGACAGGCCGACCTGCAAACCTCAATTCGAGTACACCAGCCGCATTCTTGGCTTCTTCTTCATATGTACTTCTAGGAATTTCCAACACCAAGCCGTGTTCTGTTTCTTTCCATATCTGCTTTGCTGCGTAATCCGCAAATCCTTCATGCGCAGGATAGAAATAGGCCTCCTCTAGACCCTCCAGTTCGGTAACGTCGGCAAACACAGTTAGAATGCTCGTGGTTTTAGTAACCGACATAGCAGCATCCCAGTATGCAAGGCTCGGCAAAGCCGCGCGTGCCGCACTAAAGAGATCGCTCACGTTTATGTCGGTGCCCGCTTGTGTATCTACTGGAATGCTTAGCTGCCAGTCACCTACTTGCGGCACACAAATCTTTTCACAGACCAACCATTCCCCGTTCACCGTAATTGTTGCAACCTTGCCCTGAAAGTCAGCATCAACGGTAAAAGGAACGAGAATGGTAGATCGGCCTTTAAAGCCGTAATTCATCAAATGCACGTACGGGATACGTGTGGGCGCACCAAATACCGGCATCCCCGCGGAAATACCTGGCGGCAAAGTCCATTTGAAAACAGGTGCCGCGCCGCTGTCACCAGCGTTTTTCCAATATGAGTGCCAGCCTTCACGTGGGGAAATTGAAATTGCTAGCCAGTTGATTTCACCAGGCTTCAAAGCGGTATTCTCAAGCGACAGTTCAATTTCGCTGTGGCTTGCTGTGTGCTCGAGCAAGCTGCCGGCTTCCACCTTCGGCGATATCAACGCCAATACTAAAAAAGCAGCTGTTAGGAATAATACTCTGACAGTTAACGTCACTCAGAAACCCTTTGTCTTAGATTTAGTTTGAGCCGCTATATCATGACTGTAGGCACTTGTACCTGCACAAAACGTAATTTTCAGATCACATCCTTGTTTACTCGACCGAATTTACAATCCGGGCACATAAAGCGTAACACGAATATCATTCACATTCGTCTGCGTTGGTTCTGTGATAAAAGATGACCCTAATCGGCCAAAAAAGCCAAGGCTGTTGTTGTCGCGCAAATAGGTATCAAAATCGTGGCAACCACGGTGAAGCTGGCTGTTGAAAAAGGCACCTGCGGCACCGCCCGAGCCGTCTCTCCCGTCAGTGTCGGCCGCAAACCCTGCAAACAATCCTGGTTTTAAGGAACGCATCAGCGCCAGTAAATATTCCTGATTTGGACCACCTTTTCCTGTGCCTTTTACCGTAACGGTCAATTCACCGCCCGAAATAAACGCGAGCTTCTGTGCCGCATCTGTAGACCTCAGTTCGATTTCTGTGCTGTGAAACGCCGCCACGTCCCGCGCTTCCCCTTCAATATCCCCGCCCAGATTAATCACGTCGTAGCCTTGTCCCTCCAAAAGCAACGCAGCGGTTTCAAGCGCTGTACTGGAGCTGCCTACTATTTGATAGCTATTGCCTGCCAGAAGCTTGTTCGTGTCCTCACACCTAGGAACCTCGAACCCAATATTAAATTTTATCAGGATATCCCGCGCCTTATCTTCAACCGAACGAGGCTCAACTGACGGGCCAGACCCGATCAATGAAGGATCATCAGATACCACATCCGATATTGCCAAAGTAAGTACCTGGGCACCAGCGTTCACTGCCTTCAACAAACCGCCGTTCTTAATCCGGGAAAAAGCCTGGCGAACTGTGTTTAACTCGGCTATCGAGGCGCCCGAAAGCATAAGCCTTTCAGTAACGTCCTGTTTCTCCGCTAGCGTGACCCTGGGCACAGGTGCGCACATCAACGACGATGCCCCGCCTGACATCAAAACCAGAAACAGCTCCCCGGGTTCGATACTTCCAGCCATTGCCAGTGCACGTTCGCCGGCTTTGATGCTGTTTTGGTCTGGTGTTGGGTGATTGGCTTCAATTTGTTCAAAACCATCACAGGCCTTTGCATGCCCATACGGACATATGCACAGGCCACTAAAGGCCGTGTTCTGTGCTTCAAAGTACCGCGCTGCAACGATCGCCATCGCCGATGCGGCCTTGCCAACCGACAGGATTTTGGTTTTTTCAAAGTGCTGCCCGTCTGGCAGATAATGTGGCAGGCAATTCTCTGGGTGCACTGAAGCCGTGACACTTTGATAAAAGGCCTGCCAATATTTTAACTCGAACGGTTCTTCGAGGGTCACTATTCCTAGCCTTTACTCATCAGCAAGTGTTTCAAATGCGCCCATAGGCCCAGGAAACACGACTGGAGACTCTAAGCCGTCATTAGCGACCGCAGCCACACCGAAAAAGTAATTATCAATAACCACATTTTCCAAAGTGTGTTCACGAGCGTCCTTGCCGACAAAATGGCTCCACTGCCACTGTGCGTCGGTGGTCAGACGCCAATAGATCCGGAAGCCTCGTAAGTTTGCAGTTTCTTTCTCATCAGGACGCATTTTCCATTTGATCGTTGTGCTGGGCTGCACAGCACCGTGCAAAGTCACATTCGCCGGGAATGGGGGTGCACCTGCCATTGAAGCCAAAGTCACCACATTCAGTGCCGTAAGCTTTCGTGCGTAATCAAAATTGACRCCAGACAATACGTCACCGTATTCAATACCGTTYTCAGTCCGAATATCCTGRTGYTGGCGGTTATAATTCTCGTTGGTTTCCATAATACGTACACCTGGCATACCAGCAGCATTGAACGGCCTATGGTGGCCACCACGGAGGAACCTATCAAGCCTATAAATCATCATAACATCTAGATTTGGAATATATTCGTCAGCTAAACGGTCAACCAACCGCGCGATGTTACGGCTTGGGCTATCGACTTCACCGCCAGAAAAGCGACGTGTTCTGGCCTCTGCAGCCGTTTCTGTATCCCGCGTTCCCTCTGAGAACACACGCGCCGTCGTGTTGTTGATAACGCCGTTCACGCCTTCGATGTTGCCAATCATATCATTGTTGAGCACACCCATGACACGCCAGCCCATTTTATTAGCGTGTTTAGTTAGTGTTTGGCCACCGTATAGCCCCTGCTCTTCTCCRGATAGACCCACATATACAATTGTGCCCGGGARTTTGGTTTGGCACAGCACGCGCGCTGCTTCTATTGTGCCTGCCATGCCAGATGCATTGTCGTTCGCGCCAGGACTATCATCCGTGCTGTTAAGCGGGTCGGAAATTCGGCTATCAATATCACCTGACATTAATACGACGCGTTTTGGATCAAGGACCCCGCGCTGAACCGCAATCACATTCACAACCTCTGTTGGGTTGGGAATACGTCTGCCAGTAAATGTTTCCGAAATGGTATAAACGTCTAGTTTTGCCRCGCAGCCTTCGGATATCCGTTTAAACTCTGCTTCGATCCAGCGCCGCGCAGCGCCGATACCGCTGGTCTCAGACTTTGTATCTGAAAGGGTATGCCGCGTACCAAAACTCACGAGCTTTGTAATATCCCGCTCAATATTCGCCGCAGACACAGCTTTTACAAAACCGTGCAGGCGCTCCACTTCCCTTGGCGGGCTYKCRTGGTTRTCRGCMARRCYGCCAAKGCTTATCAGYGCSGTCGCKGCRGCTGCAGTYAGTAATTTYTTCATAMTACCCTCCCCAGATAGACAAAAACTTTATGTTTTAGGATACGCAACCTTTGAATAAACTGCCCTGTCTATATCGCGCGCATCCACAGATAGTGACTGTACAGGCAAATCCAGTAAATCCAACCTGTTCAATAAATCGCCTGTTATTTGACTTTTAACTTCTTTTGATCGGCCGGAAAGCAAATAAAGCGTGATATGGACGAAATTTCCTAATGTGCCAGCGACTAGAGCATGCTCAACGGGCCGCAGCCGCACTTTAATGTCCTTTTCGCCAAACTCACCGCTACTCAGTAAATCAGCGTGAACGTCCTCCATAAACGCCGATTCTAGCAATTGGTCTTCCAAAGCCTTGGAATATTCGATGATGGCATGAGGCATGGGTGTTTTCCGATTTCCTATGGGGATATTATACTGGCTATAGCGGACAGGTTATCTAGATCAATTTTCAGGCTACCATAAGGGCATCACTTGCTGTAAGCCAGCCTCTAGCTGCTACACTCAGTGCCGCATACCTTTACAGGGGAGACCAACATGGCTGTTCTACAATTAATTCTGGGCCCAGACCCCATTCTTAGGCAGAAGGCCGTTGCGATTRCAGACTTCGGCGATCAAACCAAGCAGCTTGTCGCTGACATGTTTGAAACCTTGTACGAACATAAAGCCATTGGTATCGGCGCAAATATGATTGGTGAGGCACAGCAGGTTTTTGTGTTGGACCTACAGGAGAATGACACCAAATCACCGCTCACCTGCATTAACCCAGAAATTATTTGGGAAAGCACGGAAAGAGAAAAACATAAAGAAGCATCCCTTTGCTTCCCRGGRATTTCAGCKGARATYACSCGCCCWAARGCMGTCAARATCAAGTATCAGGAYYTRGATGGAAAACATCARGAACTWGAYGCAACTGRYTGGCTTGCAACRGTTATTCAGCATGAAATGGAYTAYYTAAGTGGCAAGAACTATCTAGACCAYTTGTCCAAAATGAAACGGGACCGCYTGATTAAGAAAATGCAAAAGCARCTGAAAAGCAACAGCTGCGGTGACCCATCTTGCGMSCACGARCACCATTAAGWTTCAATNYCCCCTTGCATTCACKGGGYTTTRCGYTTAYCTCCAGCCCTCRAACYCTAACCTAATCGGATGATTGCCTGTGATTGCCTAANTGGCATCCMCTTCCTAACCAAAMGCGCARATGCGCCAACGTTAGTTTCAGATTGAAGCAATATRATGCGCAGCAYCACGCCTGCGCAAACCATTAGGTATATCAATGACAATCACATTATGTGACAGCCGGATCAAAATGATCCCGGCGACTATTAAACAATTACGCGCTGAATTAGATGGATCTACCCCTATACATACGCTGTTAGGGCTGGATGAGCCACCTTACTGGCCACCTGAAGGGAACGATAACGACAGCGTCCAGTTTTTTGCTGCCCTGCTTGAGACGGACCCAGAAAACAACGGCTGGGGCGCTTACTATCTTATCGATACCAGCATAGGCAGGCGTTTAGCCGGCAGCGGTGGCTATCTCGGCAAACCAGACGACCAAGGTGCTGTCGAGWTCGGGTACAGTATTCTAACACCTTTCAGACGGAACGGTCTCGCAACGGCCCTTACGCGGCTCCTTGTCACAAAGGCCTTTGCAGATAYGCGTGTWAACTATGTTTTGGCAAAAACCTTGCCCAATTTTAAACCCTCGATCGGCGTGTTGCAAAAGACWGGCTTCATCCAAACGGACACAAACGAGGACTATTACACCCACCGGCTAACTAGGCCCTAGAGAAGTGATGGCGGCAGGCTTACCCGCAGGCCTGCCGCCTATTACCTATGTTAAAGTGCTGCAACGACTGCGCCCGCGCTAAAGAAAGCAGCTGACAGCAACGAGCCAATAAGAGGTTTTGAGAACCAGAAACGCTTCGATAGCAGTGCAAAAACTGATGCAAGAAATGGCGCYGCCCATAGTATTATTGGATCTGCCGTCAAAACCTCAGGGTAGCGAAGAGCTATATAGAGATAGCCCCAACCCACCATCATAACGGCCATGCTGTGGCTTACATTGAATCCAATCCAGGCACGCCACATATCGCCTTCCCTCGTCAGGCGAAGCTTTTCGTTCTTCATTTGGGTAATCATCGCACCAGACACCGGCACAATATATCTTGGCCGCTGATTATCCTTCAACGTGAAGACCAAATGCATTGTGCCTAACGCCGCTAGCGGTAAAGCGCCGAAGACAAAAAGGATTTGTATAATCATTTCATACTCCCGTTCATTCCCTGATACTAAAGCATGATGCGGTTTCGACAATGTGACATTAGGGCGCAATCAAACCAAAACGAGCCCTGAAGGGTTCATTTTGGCAACCCTGTGCCAACCTAATAGCTGCCTCTACGGCGAGGTATCAATTATATAATCTGCGCAGTCCTTAGGYTGGCACTCGGCGCAATAGCGTTTAAATGCTGGAACCCAGATGTCTTCGAATATTGTTATGGGTCGCGTATCGCCTACTCGATCTTTTCTACTTGCGYAACGGCGGCGTGCTTCATCGAAGTCCACATCTAAAAAAACCTGTTGTTGAAACAGCAAACGAAGCAAAGGCCGAAACAGGAAAACCCCTTCAATAATAAATGGTTGCCCGGATTTTTTCAGCTTGTCTATTGCCCCTAAAAGCTCGGCATATTTAATGCCGCCTGCACAGTATTTTTCCAATGCGGCAGCGTCAAAATTACCAGCTTGGTATTTTGCATAGCTCTCTTTTTGAACACCAATGTCGTTAAAGTCGTCCACATGCAGAAGCGTGGCATTTACGTTCCGCTTCTCAAGCCCAACCTGTAACAGCTCCGCAAACGAGGTTTTCCCAGAACAATCAATGCCGTTGATGCCAACCGCAATTGCTCGCTCACTGGCGACAATGTCCCCCGCCAACCTCTCGGCAATGGCTTCAAGGTCWGTAATTCTTGGCGCGGCATGTTTTATTKTGGTCATGCATCGGGCCTAGCGGCGCTGCCTGCCAATATCCCTCCGTCCACGGTTAATTCAGTCCCCGTTACATAGCGAGATTCGTCAGAAGCAAGGTAGAGCGCAGCATACGCCACGTCTTTTGGCTCACCTATATAGCCCAGAGGGATGCCTTTTTCGACAGCGGCAAGCGCTTTTTCCCGCGCGTCCCCCTCGCCTAGAATTTCATCCCACATTGGGGTTAGAATTGCTGCCGGGTGAATGCTGTTGCAGCGAATATCCATCCCGTGTTCAGCACAGTAAAGTGCCACCGTTTTCGTGTGGTTTCTAACGCCCGCTTTGCTAGAAGCATAGGCTGCCGCCCCAGGTATGCCGACAATGCCTGACCGGGACGAGATRTTTATGATGCTACCACCGTGCAATTTCATCGCCTGGATCCCGTATTTGCAGCCAAGTGCCGTGCCGGTGAGGTTGGTCGCGTGAACTKCCTCCCAGCTTGCAAKRTCCAAGTGTTCTGGGTCATGCGGCCCTTGCGTTTCGACGAAACCCGTTATCCCTGCGTTATTAACCAGAATATCGAGCTGACCATACCTATCGGTGACGCCYGCCATCACAGTTTGCCAATCGGTTTCCTTGCGTACGTCTAAACGCTCATAGCTTGCTGCGTTGCCAATTCGGTCAGCAGAGGCATGGCCCAGCGCATCGGTTATATCAGTGAGGACGACAATCGCGCCCTCTGCGGCAAATGTCTCTGCTATTGCAGCACCAATGCCGCGCGCGGCACCCGTAACCAAGGCGATTTTGTCTTTCAGTCGTTGCATTTCAATTCTTTCAAAATRGNAAAAGRACAGCRMMGGCAGRWKSCTRKGCTGCRAAACWATCGTTTTTWTTGAAATGACTTAMTTCACWGGTAGRGCGCCTTTTAGGTAATTTGTTGATGATAGGAAACCGTTTGCTAAAGTTTTGCAAGGTAAACTCGTCCCTATGAGCGATTATTCGCGCCTCGAATTRCAACGCAGCTAGCACGAGAAAGTACCATGCAACAACAGTATCTGATTGGCCCTAAGACTGATTTTCTGTGCCTGGGCGGCGCGGCCTTTTTTATACTGCCCGTCTTAATGATATTCTCKTCCTACATCAACGAGGCCGCATTCCTCTCAGCCACGCTGTGGCTAGCRAACCTCATCAACCACCCGCATTTCGCCCATTCCTACCAGATWTTTTATACGGGATTTATAGAGAAAACGAACAACCAGCAAACCAACCGGGAATTGCGGCTTCGGTATATGTTTGCGGGATACGTCGTGCCCGCGTTRCTTGCCGCATATATGCTTGGCAGCTTGTGGTTAGGCAGCGTAGAAATGATGGSGAAAACAGCCTTCGCCATGTCRTTTTTTGTCGGCTGGCATTAYGTAAAACAAGGSTAYGGCATGCTTATGCTAGATGCCGTGCTCAAGAAACGTTTTTTCAATAACCTTGAGAAGAAGATACTGATTATCAATGCATATATTGTATGGGTGGCTGCATGGATTGCACTAAACACTAACCGAGCCGATGGGAGCTTTTGGGACATTGAATATGCCCTCTTCGATATTCCGACTTACATACGCGATGTAATGTACGGCGTCGCAGCCGCAAGCGGAACTACTGTGCTCGTTATGCTATGGCGTAGAATGTTTATTGCAAAGAGACCCGTGCCGTTCAATGGGGCAGTTGCCTACTTCGTTAGCCTGTATCTATGGCTACTGATTATTGAAGTAAATACGATTTGGATGGTCCTGGTCCCTGCCCTGCATTCCCTACAATATCTAATAGTCGTGTGGCGTTTTCAAGCAAACCGAAGCCTTGCTTTGTTGGAGAACACCCCTAGAGATTGGCTCAGTACTCTCTTCAAAGCAGCAAACACCACATCAGTGCATGTGGCGCGCTTCGTTGCATTCGGTATGCTGCTCGGTGCGGTTGGCTTCTGGTTGGTGCCAGCGATATTCATTCAAAACACTGATTTATCTGGATCAGCATTCGAACCTGCAGTGTTCTTTTTCATGTTCTGGATATTCTTCAATATCCACCACTATTTCATCGACAATGTAATCTGGCGCAAAGAAAATACCGATACCAGCAGGTATCTTTTTGCTCATACTCACTAATAAAAAAGGCCGCTCCGAAGAACAGCCTTTTTGAAACTTGATAATGAGTTTTGGTAACCAAAACCCAATAAGCAGATTAACGCTTTGAGAACTGGAARSWCYKRCGAGCTTTWGCRCGGCCGTAYTTCTTMCGTTCAACAACCCGGCTATCCCGYGTMAGGAAGCCWGCWGCTTTAAGCGCAGCGCGAAGCTCAGGCTCWGCAAGYTGAATTGCTTTTGAGATGCCGTGCTTCACTGCGCCAGCYTGGCCRGAAAGHCCGCCRCCTTTTACAGTYGCCATCACGTCATACTGGTTTTCGCGGCCAGCYACNYGKAAANGGCTGGTTCACAACMAGGCGCARAGTTGGGCGCGCAAAGTATGTTTCCTGATCGCGGCCGTTGACCACAACTTTGCCTGAACCAGGCTTGATCCAAACGCGAGCAACAGCGTTTTTACGTTTGCCCGTTGCGTATGTGCGGCCCAAGCTATCAACAACAGGTGTTTTTGCTTCGGTTACATCAGCTTCAACAGCAGCAGCTGCTTCGCCAGTGATTTCTTTAAGATCCTGAAGGTCTGCCATGCTTACCTCTTGTTCTTTTTGTTAAGGGCTGCAACGTCGAACACTTCAAGYTCTTGTGCGGCATGTGGATGATCAGCACCAGCGTATACACGCAGGTTACGCATCTGTTGACGACCAAGCGGWCCTTTAGGGATCATACGCTCGATAGCTTTTTGAACAACGCGCTCCGGGAAGCGGCCTTCAAGAATTTCGCCAGCAGTGATGGATTTRATACCGCCTGGGTGACCAGTGTGACGGTAATAAATTTTGTCAGYGCGCTTYTTGCCTGTCAATTTTATTTTTTCTGCATTGATGACGATCACATTGTCACCGCAGTCCATGTGCGGAGTGTACGTTACTTTGTGCTTACCGCGCAGACGAGCAGCAATAGCCTGAGCCATACGACCAAGGATCAAGTCCTCAGCGTCGACAATAAGCCATTTCTTTTCAATCTCCGACGGTTTTGCGCTATAGGTTTTCATCGCAATTWTTCCTCGGGTATAAAACCGGTTAAACATCGTGTTCYGAGCYGASRTYGCTMTATAAAYAGCTAATCAGTTCRGTGTTGYCGCGCAATATAGGGATATAGAGAGAGCTGTCAACGCGTTTTAATAGGCATAGTTCATAATAAAATGTATTAGAACAACAGCTTGACTAAAAGGTATTATAATACCCCATATCTTAMRAGCCTAAAACAGTCGTTTCGGACGGGTTGCACYRCGTATAAACAACTATTTTACCCGAAGTCATTTCGAACTACATTGAGTAYTCAATGAACTGTGGGCCGCATTYACGCGGATTGATTTGGGAGAGACTAATGAAAAACATGCAAATYCAGTTGAAAAGCCGGCCRTCTGGCTGGGTWACATCTGACAATTTYCAGYTGGCGGARGTYCCYRTTGGGGATCCWGSACCWGGMGAAATGCTGCTGCAAACAATCTACATGTCAGTTGACCCTTATATGCGTGGCCGCTTGAACGATGTWAAAAGYTATGTRCCGCCCTTCCAAATCGGAGAAGCTTGCCAAGCAGGCGTTGTAGCAAAAGTTATCGCCTCAAATGGCGGACCCCACAAAGAAGGCACTTACCTAACAGGCATGGGCTTATGGGGGAACTATATGATCACTAACGGTGAAGGCTYTACGCCTATTCCTGCTGGTATCGCTCCGCTCTCGTATCACCTTGGCATTCTCGGCATGCCGGGCATGACAGCGTAT
>JAESRJ010000060.1 GCA_016764715.1 Kordiimonadaceae bacterium
TTGGCGCGTTAAGTTCGGTACATAGCGCGAATAGACGCGGAATAGCATTTCTGTTGTGGTGTGGCCCATTTGGCGGGCGATCCACTCGGGGCTTTCGCCTGATGCTAGCCAGAGCGTTGCTGCTGTGTGCCGGGTTTGATACGGACGCCGAGGCGCTAGGCCTAGTGACTTCAGCAGGGGATACCAGATCCGCTGCGTTGTATTCTTATTGAGGAGCGGTTTACCGTATCCAGAGCAGAAGACAAACTCGCTCCGGCCTTTGCTCACTTTCGCTTGCTGCTGTAGCGCCTCAACCACCAGTGAATTCATATCGACATCCCGTTGGGAGCCGTCTGTCTTGGTAGGCACCATGTAGCCTTTCACAAAGGCTTCGCGCACGAGGATCTGTCGCCGCTCGAAATCCACATATTGCCACTTGAGGCCATCAATCTCGCTCGACCGAAGGCCGGTGAAGAAACGCACCATGTAATAGGTGCGGTAATCTGAGCGCACATTCCTGAGCAGCTTTTTCACTTCATCAAGGGAGAAAGGCTCGACTTTGGTGCGTGGTTCTTTGAGCGGCTTGATATTCCGCCAAGGGTTATTGAAGTCATACCGATCTGACGCCTCAGTGAGGATCATCCTCAGCGGCGTCATGATGTGGTTAACCCTTGAAGCCGACATGGTGGACGCTTTTCCCATCCCCGGCAACCGAGCAAGCGATGCGCGAAACTCCAACAGGTTCGCCTTCACGATTGTAGTCAGGCGCCTCTTGCCAAACTCGGGGATCAGATACTTATCCAGGCTAATACGGACCGTATCCGCATAAGACCTGCGCCACTCCACCCGTTTCTCTCCGAACCATGTCTCTGCGAACTCGCTGAACATCGGCAATTTCGAAGTCTTGGCTGAAACGCCATTCAACCAACCGAACGTATCGCGAAGCTTCTCACTCTCGGGGAAGTGTCTTAACGGTTCAAAACATCCGAGCGCGATTTCAGCTTCCATTTTTTGAAGCTTCAAGCCACAGGCACGTCTATTTGGCTTRTTRACYGRAAGCTTTGAACTTTCACGTATACGAATACCGTCATACCGAAAGTCAAACTGCAGTGTACCATTACGATCTACAATACTGCCCACTATGCATCTCCATTCAGACGTCCGGTGCGAAAACACTGCGCATTGTTTAGTAGCCACCCGCCTAATGGTGGGCTATTAAATACAAGCGCATACTGATCAAAACCGAACCACAATGATCTCCTAAGGATCAATATGCATGCATTTTGTATAATTACAAGGACAAAATGACCTTCTGTAGATCATTTTGTAWAYTTTATGGTCAAAATTCAYCTATCMCGCYTWATGGGCGAACGTAAATTGAAGATTTCTGATGTAGCTCGGGATACCGGTATCAACCGGGGAACGATTACACGGCTCTATCATGAGACTGCCGAGAGGGTGGAACTTGAAGCGATCGAGAAGCTCTGCACCTACCTGGATTGCAAGATCGAGGACCTGATGGAGATCCAGCCCTAACGCCTCATTCGGACATTCAAGCTAGGGATCACTTTTCGACCTTCCATAAAAACCGCCGTGGACACAAATGGCCACAAAATGGTCACACGAACCCAAAAAACAGCTATTTCACCGCTATGCTGATTATCTAAGTGATTGATTTTATTGGAAGGTAGTGGTGCACCCGACGCGATTCGAACGCGTGGCCTCCGCCTTCGGAGGGYKRYSYTCTWWSNAGYTKWGMNACGGGTGCATATAAAGGCTTGTATCGGCGCGGACACTACACCCCGCACGCCCACCGGGCAACCCCTCATTTGCCGATTCTAATTGTTTAATAATCACACCTAAAACAACCTCAAAACGTTAATTCCATAAAGGGTGCAGCCCACTATTTTAGGTTTAGATAAATTTTTAGGAAGATTATTTCCAATTTTTATCCTTTAAAATCATATAGTTATTTTTTTTATACAGCTATAGATAAAATTTTAGCGTTTTGATTACCACTGCTTAAGAGACCCGCCCGTATAACCTAAGCAAGAGCACGGCACWCCAGGACGCTATTTGTTAAGCAAGTGWGCCAATAACAAAACTNAATACGGTGGGAAACAAANTGTTGAAGAATTTTAACAAAGTAATTGCGGCTGTTGCCATAACTTTAGCGTTCGGCATGGCAGCTGCTCCAGCTGAAGCTGGTGACCAGAAAGCCTGGATGAAGGCAATTGCCAAGAAAATTGCTAAGAAGCAAAAGTACCCGCGTTCAGCGCTTGCTCGCGAAATTGAAGGCCGCGCAAGGGTTAGAATTACAATCGCTGCTGACGGTGTTATTACAGCGCACGAAATCATCCAGTCGACTGGCCAGAAGATCCTCGACCGCGAGATCCCTAAACTGATCAAGCGCCTGAGCCCACTTCCTGCCACACCAAACGGCAAGGAACGGTCGATCGTACTACCAATTAACTGGCGCCTARCSTAAGRGCAGCCRWAKCCGAGKYTAAGGGAGCTAGTTCTGAGTATCAATGTATCTAATTTGTTCTGAGTAYCATTAATTACAGTATCAGGTGTTTTGTATCGAGTTTTGTTCTGAGTAAAACACAGGATACATTGTTCAGAGTTCTTAAAACAGTCCGCGACWCAGTCCGCGGGCTGTTTTTTGTTGTCTCCACTTTAAAACGGCGCTTCAACGAAGGTACGCGGGCTTCATTCAACCCGCTCAGAAACCGCTTGACCAAAAGGAATAAGCGTTGTTTCGCGCGCCTCGTCTAGGCAGTCAGGGTAATCCGCCGTGAAATGCAGGCCTCTGCTCTCTTTCCGCATTTGCGCAGAGCGTACAATAAGGTCAGACACCGTCACCAAGTTGCGCAGCTCCAACAGATCCGCCGTTACCCGAAAATTACCGTAATATTCGTGAATTTCTGCCGATAGCAGGTCAACCCGCCGTTTTGCCCGTGCAAGCCGTTTATCCGTCCGCACAATGCCGACATAGTCCCACATGAAACGGCGCAGTTCCTTCCAATTATGGCTCACCACAACTTCTTCGTCACTATCGGTTACTTTGCTTTCGTCCCATGCTTTGGCCTCGGCCGGTTCTGGRAAATTGCCTTTACTCGCCAAAATATCATCAGCCGCCGCCCTGCCCATCACYAAACATTCTAACAAACTGTTAGAGGCCATTCGGTTGGCACCGTGTAGGCCCGTATGGCAGCTTTCGCCGATCGCATAGAGGTTTTCCAAATCCGTTTTTGCTGCCAAATCCACGTGGATACCGCCGCAGGTATAGTGGGCTGCTGGCACCACAGGAATACGGTCCGTGGTGATATCAATGCCCAGTTTTTTGCAGTGCCTGTATATGTTTGGAAAATGCGAGATAACAAAATCCGCATCCTTGTGAGTTATGTCCAGCCACACGTTTTCAGCACCCGTGCGCTTCATTTCGCTGTCAATCGCGCGGGCAACAATATCGCGCGGCGCTAACTCGCCCCGATCATCGTAGCGCGGCATAAAGCGTTTGCCGTTTTTACCCAGCAGCACGGCGCCTTCACCGCGCATGGCTTCGGTGATCAAAAACGTGCGTTCGTTGGGATGGAACAGACATGTGGGGTGGAACTGGTTAAATTCCATGTTCGTTACCCGGCACCCGGCCCGCCACGCCATAGCAATGCCGTCGCCGGTGCTCGAGTTTGGATTACTGCTATATTGGTAAACCCGTGCAGCGCCGCCCGTGGCCATAATGGTTGCTTTGGCAGAGAATGTTTCGACGCTGTTGTTTGTCAGATTAAGCACATAAGCGCCGTGCGCCTGATCCGTATAGCCGCGGTCCGCCTCCAAATGCCTGTCCGTGATCACGTCAATGGCCACATGGTTTTCAAACACATCGATGTTGGGGCTTGCAAGCGCCCGTTCGCTTAGCGTTTTCTGCAGGGCTTTTCCGGTGGCGTCGGCCGCGTGGATTATCCGCCGGTGGCTGTGCCCGCCCTCCCGCGTTAGGTGGTAATCATAGCCGTCTTCGTGGGTTTTGCTGCCAGGCGCGCCGTTATCACCTGCAAGGTCAAATTCTACGCCTAAGGCTATCAACCCCTCAACCGCGGCCTTACCGCGCTCGACCACAAAACGTGTGGCCTCTTCGCTGCACAAGCCTGCGCCCGCAATAAGCGTATCATCAATATGAGATTGAATACTGTCCGTTGCTTCCAGAACTGCAGCAATACCGCCCTGCGCCCACTGGGTTGAACCAGCRTGCATTTTACCTTTAGAGAGCACGGCGACGCGCATTTCTGGCGCCAGCGTTAAGGCCGCTGTCAGCCCCGCAGCGCCTGATCCTATTATTAGAACGTCATAGACGTGCCTCATGCAGCAGCGTCCTTGCCACTGGTGAGCTGAAGGAAAATATCCTCCAGATCGGTTTCATTTGTAGAAATATCATTGATCGTTAAGCCGGCTTTCTGAACGGCCGCCAGTACCATGCCGACATTCGCGTCAGACTGGTTGATCTGAACCGAAATATTGTTCATCGGCTTAAGCGAACATTTAAAACCGGCAAGGGCCTCAGGCACGGCATCAAGTGTTTCCGCAACCTGAATAATGATTTCTTTCTCGTCAATTCTCTTCAAAAGCTGTTGTGTCGGTTCTGAGCAAACCACTTCGCCGTGGTTGATGATGGCGATCGTATCACAGAGCTTCTCTGCTTCTTCCAGATAGTGTGTTGTCAGCACAACGGTCGTGCCGCGCGCATTGAGCTCCATAACATAGTCCCAAAGCTGTTGCCTCAGTTCAATATCTACACCTGCCGTTGGTTCATCGAGTACGAGAACCGGCGGATTATGMACGAGGGCTTTGGCAACAAGCAAGCGACGCTTCATACCTCCAGACAATGTGCGGGAATAAGCATCTGCTTTGTCGTACAAATGCACAGCCTTCAACAGCTCATCGGTGCGGCGTTCAGATTTCGGTACGCCGTACATACCAGCTTGCACTTCCATCATCTCGCGCGGTGTGAAGAACGCATCAAACATCAGTTCCTGCGGCACAGTGCCTATATTGGCGCGTGCGTTACGCGGGTTTTCGTCAATATCAAAACCCCAAATACTCGCGCTGCCTTCGGTTTTGTTCACCAAGCCTGCCAGAATGTTAATAAGGGTGGATTTTCCAGCGCCATTTGGCCCCAAAAGCCCGAACATAGACCCGCGCGGTATTTCCAAATCAATACCCTTCAGCGCAACTTTGTTTTCCGCCGGGGTTCTGCCCTTATAAGTCTTTTTCAGGCCTTTGATTTCAATTGCATTGCCGCTCACACGCATTTCCTTRTTTTTGGGCCGCCAACTGGACAAGCGAGCGCTAAATCCAGTAGTTTTTGTTGCCTAACCCACTGCCTGCTTGTAGCGCCCACAGTGAATGTATTATAGACTTAAACCCTGATGATCCCAATCCTTGGTGATTTCAGATCAATTCCTAAAGAGATATAGACCCATGACGGTAGACGCACCAGAAACTAAAATTGTTGATACACGCAAGGTAGCCTGTGACGGCGATGAAGGCGCACTTGGCCACCCACGTGTTTATCTGACGATGGACGACAGCGACCAGATAGACTGTCCATATTGTGACAGGCGCTTTATTTTGCAAGGCGGCAAGGGCGATACTGCTTCTAGCTAACTGGTGGTAKGCGCGCTAATACCTATGTGATTTAAYTGATTTTTGAGGGGGACTACCGCATGGCTGACGCTGGCGAGCATCTGTATCTGATTGACGGTTCTGGATATATATTCCGGGCTTATCACGCTATGGCATACAGCAAGCGCCCCTTAACWCGTGCGGACGGCACCCCCGTGGGCGCWGTTTACGGCTTCAGYAACATGATCATGAAGCTGCTACGCGAYCTGGCYGACGTTGAAAAGCCRAGCCATYTRGCVATTATATTTGATACATCGCGCAAAACKTTCCGCAGCGATATCTATCCTGARTATAAAGCCCACAGGCCACCAGCCCCTGAGGACTTGGTGCCRCAATTTTCCATTATCCGCGAAGCAACCAARGCSTTCGGCCTGCCTTCRATTGAAATGCARGGYTTTGAAGCCGACGAYCTGATCGCCACWTAYGCGCGCCARGCACGMGAAAAAGGCTGGAARGTYACCATCGTTAGCTCAGACAAAGAYCTGATGCAGCTTTTGRATGATRGYACCGATATGTTCGATCCGATGAAAAACAAACGTATCGCTGCAGGCGGTGTGGCTGAGAAATTTGGTGTGGGGCCGGAGAAAGTAATTGACGTGCAGGCGCTTGCAGGCGACAGCGCGGATAACGTACCCGGTGTGCCCGGTATAGGCATTAAAACCGCAGCACAGCTGATTAACGAGTACGGCGATTTGGATACGCTGCTTGAGCGCGCGCACGAGATTAAGCAAAATAAGCGCCGCGAAAACCTGATAGAGTTTGCGGATTTAGCACGCCTTAGCCGCCAGCTGGTAACGCTGGAGCGCAACGTGCCAACAGTGGAGACCATTGAAAGCTTYGGTCTAAMTGACCCAGATCCTGAAACGCTGATGGATTTCATGGACGCGCAGGATTTCCGGACGCTTAAAGTGAAAGTTGCCAACTATTGGGGCGGTAGCTTTAGTGACACTGAAACGGCTGAGGCCGCTGAAGACATTAAAGTTGATTATAGCTGCGTTACCGATATGCARACGCTTGAGARSTGGATYGCMGACGCTTACAYCGCAGGSCAAATCGCSGTKGATACGGAAACMACRGGGCTTGATGCTTCTGAAGCCAGCCTTGTTGGTATCTCGCTCTGCATCACACCCGGCAMAGCGTGTTACATTCCGGTTGGMCACGGYGCRAAYGCAGATGATCTGCTCGCTGAAAAACCTGACCAGTTAGACAAAGCCGCAGTGATTGCGGCCCTTAAGCCCCTTTTTGAAGATCCGGCTGTTCTGAAAATCGGCCAAAATCTCAAATATGATATGTCAATCCTTGCGCGCGTGGGGATTAACCTTACGCCTATCGATGATACTATGCTGATTTCCTACGCCCTTGATGCGGGCCTGCACGGCCACGGCATGGACGAGCTTTCTCAGCTGAACCTCAACATCACRCCCATTCCTTTCAAGCAAGTGGCAGGGACAGGCAAGAACCAGATTACCTTTGATAAAGTGCCGCTTGATAAAGCCACTGAATATGCCAGCGAAGATGCGGACCTTACCCTGCGCCTKTACCAYAAGYTRAAAGRCCGGTTRGCMRCWGAGAAYGTAACMACAGTATACGAAACRCTYGAGCGCCCGCTTGCGCCRGTGCTGTCKGCAATGGAACGCGAAGGCATAAAGGTAGATGTRCCGACCCTTCAAAARCTCTCCAACGAGTTCGCTATTGGCATTGAACGATTGGATAAAGAAATCCAGCAACTGGCAGGCAGGCCTTTCAATGTAGCGTCGCCGAAACAACTGGGCGAGATCCTGTTTGATGAACAAAATCTGCCCGGCGGCAAAAAATCCACCAAGACAGGCGCATGGCAAACCAATGCTGATGTGCTGGAGAAGCTAGCCGCAGAGGGGCACGAAATTCCCGCTAAAATTATGGAATTTAGGCAGTTCTCAAAGCTGAAAAGCACCTATACGGACGCGCTGGTTAAGCAAGTAAATCCAGAGACGGGGCGTGTCCACACCAGTTACCATATGGCCGCCACGACCACGGGGCGGTTATCATCAAACGATCCGAACTTGCAAAACATCCCGATCAGGACGGAACAAGGACGGAAGATCAGGCGGGCATTTGTGCCGGAAAAGGGCAACATCCTAATTGCAGCGGATTACAGCCAGATTGAGCTACGCATTCTCGCGGATATCGCCGATATTAGCGCGCTAAAAGAAGCCTTTGAAAACGGCGTGGACATTCACGCGATGACAGCGTCCGAAGTATTTGGCATCCCGATTGAGGGCATGGACCCAATGGTCCGCCGGCAGGCAAAAGCCATTAACTTCGGAATTATATACGGCATCTCTGCCTTTGGCCTTGCGCGCCAGTTGGATATCGGGCGCAAGGAAGCGGCRGGTTACATTGAAGCCTATTTTGCCAAATTCCCTGGCATCCGTAAATATATGGATGACACCGTCGCGTTCGGTAAAGAGCACGGCTATGTGGAAACTATGTTTGGCCGCAAATGCCACACGCCTCTGCTGCAGGATAAAAACCCAATGAAGCGCGGGTTCGGTGAACGCGCCGCGATCAATGCGCCCATTCAAGGCACGGCTGCAGACGTTATTAGACGGGCAATGATCCGGATGCCGGACGCTCTGAAGGAAAATGGCCTCGATGATGTGCGCATGCTGCTTCAGGTCCACGATGAATTGGTGTTTGAAGCACCCGACGGCCGCGAGGAAGCGGCTATTCCAGTGATACGCGATGTCATGGAACAGGCTTGTACGCCCRCGCTAGAGCTCAGTGTCGCCTTAACGGTTGATTGTGGCACAGGCTATAACTGGGAAGAAGCCCACTAAAAAGGGCGGCAAAAGCCAYCCTYTTAGAGTTTTTCATTKTAGYGTGTCGGCAAGCCATYTTAACGGCGATGCCTTTTGCTTTCTACTCTCCGAAGTAGCCGTTTAGCGCTGTGAACAGTAGTGCGGAAAGCAATCCGGCCGCCGGCACAGTGATGACCCATGCCAGAGCAATAGTGTACATTTCCTTGCGGCGCACCAACTTGCGCTTAACGTATTTGGCTTTTTCTTCTGCGCTATTGCCTTGAATACTGCGGTCTTTCTTTTCTTTGTTKGCTAAATATTCGCGCAAGATWCCAACGCCGAATATGCCGCCAATCGCAATATGCGTAGAAGAAACGGGCAGCCCTAAGGAACTTGCAGCAATAACGGTAATAGAGGCCGCCAGCGCCACACAAAACGCGCGCATCTGATTAAGTTTGGTGATTTTTTCGCCTACTTTACGGATCAATTTCGGACCGTAAAGAAGCAAGCCAATCGAAATGCCGATGGCYCCAATAACCATGACCCAAAGYGGCAGGGCAACATCGCCGCCGTCCAGCCCACCTTCCCTTGCAGCGCCGACAATTGCAGCCAGAGGACCAACGGCATTGGCCACATCATTGGCACCGTGCGCAAAGGATAGCATAGCAGCGGAGCCGATCAGCGGTATTGTAAACAACTTCGCGATGCTTTTTTTGCGGTTTTCCATGCCCGCAGAAGCCTTGGCTACAAGTGGCTTAGTGATAGCCCATGTTATTGCAAACCCTGCAAAAGCAATGAGCCATAAAGTAGTCGCGTCCGGCTGCCATATTTTTTTAAGCCCCTTCATCACGAGATACATAGCAAACGCACCCGCCATAATGCCCACAAGCACCGGCACCCATGTGCGCGCGGCCGCTAGCATATCTGGTTTGCCGAGGATCATCCGCTTGATGAAATAGAGGAAAAGGGCGGCGATGATACCGCCCAGCACTGGGGAAATTACCCAGCTGGCTGCAATCATGCCCAGCTTGCCCCAAGCCACTATTGTGGTGCCCGCAGCAGCCATTCCTGCGCCAACTACACCGCCAACAATAGAATGGGTGGTCGACACCGGCGCCCCGAACCATGTCGCCAAATTAAGCCATAAAGCAGCAGCAAACAGTGCCGACATCATCACCCAGATAAATATCATCTGATCATTGATCGCTGCAGGGTCGATAATGCCCTTACGAATGGTAGAGACAACATCGCCCCCTGCGATCAAAGCACCTGCCGCTTCAAAGACAGCCGCGATAATCAAAGCCCCTGTCATTGTCAGGGCTTTTGAGCCTACCGCTGGCCCGATATTGTTGGCAACATCGTTTGCGCCGATGTTCATCGCCATGTAGCCGCCAATCACTGCCGCCGCGACAACAAACGCGCCCGTTCCGCCGCCGCCTTGTGTCAATGCCGCATAAAGTAGCACACCGATCAGAAAGACCACCGCTAAGCCCATATTGGCTAAGCCCTGATTTTGCTCCCGGGCCCCGGCCATGAAGCCCTGAACTTTTTTCAGATCACTGTCGACCTTATGATTGGCCATCACCTACACTCCGCATGATTTAAACTATTATGTGCCGTATGCCCTATTGGGCGGCCAAAAGAAAGGCACAAACCAGACTGTCATATTCCGGTAATATACTGGTAGCAATTCTGTAACCGCAGTACTAGCCCCAAGCGTTGCAGGCGAGGCGCTGAGAACAAAAAAAGGGGCGGCCAAAGCCACCCCTTTTTCGCTTCAATGTAAATCGACAACAGGTCGAAACTCAAGATCAATCCGTCACCACACGAATTGAAGGGGAAGTCATTGAAGCACCAGCTGCTAAGATTCTACCGAAATCCACCGGCGGATGCTTTCCGCCCCGGACTAGAAATTGTAACCAATCGACAAGCCGTATGTACGCGGCTGATTAGGATAGCCTGACGTCGTGCCCGCCTGAATTGTCGTTGGGAACGCTGTGAGGAAATACTGATCATTGAACAGGTTACGTGCAAAGATCTGAACGCTTAAGCCGTTTTCCCAATCAAAACCAAGCGCTGCATTCACAGTGTTCACTGAGCGGTTAACGCCGATGATGTTACGAACAACAGGTGTATCGCTTTCATACAGGTAATCAGCACGGAAATACCCGGAGAGGTTTTCCGAAACCTCGAAGAAGTATGTTCCAGAGAAGGAAGCACTGAACTCGTGGATACCGCCAGGCCGTTCGCCAGACGCATCTCCGATTGAGCCATCAGCAAGAACAGC
>JAESRJ010000218.1 GCA_016764715.1 Kordiimonadaceae bacterium
ATTCCCCGTCAGTTTCTCCCAGGCATCGGCAGTAGCAGGCTGCAGCGGCGCAGCACCGCTAAAACAAAGCCGCAGGTTCTTTGGCGGGTTGTCCGTGAACCATTTCTGCTGCAGTAAGCCCTGATACAGGGTATTCACTCCAGGCAAAATGGTAATATCAAACTTCTCAAAGGCATGCCTAAGATTGTCGAGCGGCCGCGGAACAGGCGTTAACACCACATGGCAACCGTTATGCATACTATTCAGCGCGCCTACGGCTAACGCATACACATGGTACAGTGGSAGAATAAGGATAAGGCTATCATCAAGCCTGACGGTATCTGTGCCGCGGTTGGACTGCGAAATGTTGGCAACCACATTCCTGTGGGTAAGTTCCGCGCCTTTACTGCGACCAGTTGTCCCGCCTGTATATTGGAAAAACGCAACATCATCCAATTTCACATCTTTGGTATAGCTCGCCAGATCAACGCCGCGTGCCAAATGCGCTTCACCTGCTGCAATGATTGAGCGCATGGTGCCGGCCGGCTTAGTTCCGAAAGACGGGATCACCTTTTTTACATATTTCATGGCAAAGCCAAGCAAATGCCGTTGCATGGCTGGAAAGAAATCGAGCAAGGATAACTTGTAAACCCGGTCTACCTTGGTTCCTTCTAGGCACTCGGCCACATTGGCGCCAAAAAGGTCGGTCACCAACCAGATTTTAGCGCCGCTATCCTTAAGCTGATGATTGGTTTCGCTGGGCGTATAAAGAGGGTTTACGTTAGTCACCACAAGACCAGCTTTAAAAATACCGAATGCCAAGACCGGGTAAGCAAGCGTGTTCAGCGACTGTATCGCTATAACATCGCCCGGTACCAATTTAAGGTCCTCACGCAAATAGGCCGCGACTGCATCCGAATAATGGCCGATTTCATTGAATGTCAGCGTTTTGTTATGCCCTGTGGGCAGCACGCAACTGAATGACTTTTTATCGCCGTGATTTGCGATACAGCGGTTCACCATATCGGCCATATGATCGCCGAGCATATGCTCGGCTGTAAAATCTAATTCTATCTCTTGTGGCGCGTTCATATATGGTTCCTACCTTGGCACTTTATTTTTATGTGTGCAGCAATTCAAGTTCACTGAGGGGCGGTTTCCAGCCTGTCCATCAACAGTCCCGGATTAGCCAGACACTCAGAAAACTCGTCTGCCAGTCGTTCACTTTCCCCAATTACTTTTCTCCAATAGGCCAACCTATCTTCGTCGGTCATATCGGTAAAATTCTTTCGTTCTGGTATCTGGCCCGAAGGCAGTGACGCAACGAACTCGTCACTCGGCGCAAGCATCAGCAAGTTATCCCATGTTGCGCCGGTGGCGCGTCTCGCCGTTTTGTTTTTATCAAACCACCCAGGCACGATATGGCTATAAAAATGCGGATACAGCACGATACCGTCCTCAAGCGCCCACGGTATATCAAAGTGATAGTCAATGACGCCGCCGTCACGGTAAACCCCTTTGGGAGCGCCCGCAATATCAATGATCGGGTCGGCCACAAACGGGATCGACCCACTGGCCATCAAGGCGTCTATCAAAGCMGTTGCCTCCAACTTCACGTCGGTCCGGCGAAAATCAGCCCACGAACTTGGGCACGGSACTGCGTCGCCKGTATGGAAAACTACCCGGTCAAAGAATTTGGCTAAATGTTGGCGGTCGACGGCGTTGGCACCCGCCGACGCCAGAATAGCAGCCCCTTCACGCCACTTGGCACCCTCAGGGATACCACGTGACCGAACAGCTACRATRTTTAGATTTCKGTTATCATTACTTGCAATACGGCCRGCATCGTCACTGGCGTACAGCTTGTCTAAAAACGCGTATGAATACCGCGTTAGATCCTTGGCCGTTTTGATATCACTGGCTTTAAACTCGAAATAAAGCTCAACAAAACGTGCCAYCATTTTGGCGGGCTCTGGGTGAGCAGCATTGGCCAACCGCCATGCGCCAATTGAAGAACCAACAAAATCTATTTTTTGTGGGGCCGCGGGCAGCCACTCACCAAAAATCTGTTTATCAAGCCCCAGCAAAACTAGCCATTTTGGGCCTCCGGAAGCTCCGATAACCATTCGAACGAGCTCAGGCGTCAAACCGCCGTCAGCAATACGCTTCCTGGCCGTTTCCCCTGCTATCAGTTTTAGTGCCCGCATGGCCGTCCTGTGTATTTCATAGTGGTGCGTATCTCCTCTGACTTTTGAGATACTTCATCTTGCTGCTCTATGTAGTCAAAATCACTTTGCCTTTTGCCCGCCGCTCAGTCAGGCACGCATAAGCCGCTTCAATTTCCTCAAGCGGAAACACATCATTCACGCTGGCGCGTACTTTGCCACTTTTCACCATCTCTAGAATCTCAGTCATATTCTGGATGTGATCTGCGGGGTTACCGCGCGCCCACGCGCCCCAGAAAACACCAACAAGAGAGGCCTGTTTTAACAAACATAGATTAATCGGGATTTTTGGAATTTCGCCTGCAGCAAAACCCACAACCAAATGCCTACCACCGGGCGCCATATTACGGAAAGCAGTTTCCGTGTAATCGCCGCCAACGGGGTCATAAATAATATCAACGCCTTTGCCGCCAGTGATCTCTTTCAACCGGTCCCGCAGGTCTTCTGTAGAGTAATTGATGAGCTCATCTGCGCCWGATGCCTTGCAAAATTCGAGCTTYTCATCAGTGCTTGCAGCCGCAATRACTTTTGCACCCATTGCTTTGGCGAGTTCAACAGTGGCAATACCAACGCCGCCCGCCGCACCGAGCACAAGTACWGTTTCGCCAGGCTTCAGGTTAGCCCGCTGCTTAAGCGCATTATAACTGGTGCCGTAAGTAAGCGTAATACCGGCAGCCATTTCGTACGACAGTCCTTCAGGCAGCGGAATAGCAGAATAAGCAGGAACGGCGACTTGCTCCGCAAACGCGCCTGTTGCGCACATAAACATCACACTATCGCCAACTTTTAGGTGCTTTACGCCCTCGCCCACTTCAGCGATGACGCCTGCGCCTTCTCCGCCTGGAGTAAAGGGTAGATTTGGCTGAAACTGGTACTTGCCTTGAATGATCAAAGTATCAGGAAAATTAAGCCCAGCTGCCTTTACATCCACAAGAATTTCGCCCTTGCCTGCTGTCGGCGCTTCCATATCACCAACAACCAATTTGTCCGCAAGTCCTAGCTCTTTACAAATAACAGCTTTCACGCCCTGTCTCCCTTACCCATTTGTAGAAATTAATTATAAGAAAAAANGCCGGAACCCTCTGGCAAAGGTCCCGGCTTTTAGGAAATCGCTTTATGCGACTTCGAATAGTCCTGCAGCGCCCATACCGCCGCCGACACACATWGTGACSACAACATAYTTGGCWCCGCGGCGTTTGCCTTCRATCAGYGCRTGGCCAACCATGCGCGCRCCRGACATGCCGTAWGGGTGGCCAATWGAAATAGCGCCGCCGTTTACRTTCARCAGCTCATCCGGAATACCRAGCACGTTGCGGCTATGAATAACCTGAACAGCAAAAGCYTCGTTCAGCTCCCACAGGCCAATRTCGTCCATYGTCAARCCATTGGCTTTAAGAAGYTTTGGCACYGCGTAAAYKGGGCCAATACCCATTTCGTCAGGCTCAAGGCCAGCAACAGCCATRCCGCGGTAGATACCAAGYGGGCTAAGGCCYTTCTTTTCAGCWAGCTTGCTRTCCATTATGACAGCAGCGGACGCACCGTCAGAAAGCTGGCTGGCGTTGCCGGCAGTGATAGTACCGCCTTCGATGACAGGCTTTAGCCCGCTTAGGCCAGCAAGCGTAGTTTCAGGGCGATTGCCTTCGTCTTTCTCCAGCGTTACGTCGTGRAAAGTGATCTCTTTAGTTTCTTTGTTCATCACACCCATTTTGGAYGGCAGGGCAACGATCTCATCGTCAAACTTYCCAGCCAACTGGGCCGCATGTGTGCGCTGCTGCGACTGAAGGGCATATTCGTCCATTTGGTCGCGGCTTACGCCGTAACGCTCAGCWACAACTTCTGCAGTTTGCAGCATCGGCATATGCATGTTTGGGTGCATGGCAATAAGGCTTGGGTCAACCGCATGATGGCGGTTCATTTTATCGTTCTGGACGATTGAGATGCTATCAAGCCCAGCACCAACAACAATATCCATGCCGTCATACATAACCTGCTTAGCKGCAGTTGCGATGGCCATCATGCCTGATGAACACTGGCGGTCAATTGTCATGCCAGCAACAGAGGTTGGTAAACCRGCGCGCATTGCAGCCAAACGGCCAATGTTTGAGCCCGAYGAGCCTTGCGTTAGGGCACARCCCATAACTACGTCTTCAATGTCGCCGCCTTCAATACCMGCMCGCTTTACTGCRTGCTCAATKGCGTGGCCACCAAGTGTTGGGGCRAGTGTGCTGTTGAAAGCGCCGCGGTAGGMTCTGCCTATGGGGGTCCGCGCCGTGGAAACAATCACTGCTTCGCGCATAATTATACTCCTTAGTCGATTTTTGTTTAGACGTTCGCTAATAAACTAGCGCTAAWTTTATGCCTTCAAGGCYGCAGMMGCTTTACCGACAAATTTCATCGATTGCTGGCCGCCTGTTACAAATTCCTGCTGCCCTTCAGGRTCAGAAATRGCRTCCCAWGCAGCACGCACHTTCTCAGGYGTTTGCTCRTYWGGGSTTAGGTARGTGCCYTCAGTCTCATAGGTRATTGCACGAGCATAACCGCCTGCGCCTGCACACAGCGTTACACGGCTCGGGGCGCCGTCGTCACATAGTGTGAGTAGACCGGCAGTTACACTTTCTGGAGTTGATAACCTAAGCGCTTCTGGAGGCAGCAGGCCCTCGGTCATTTGTGTGGCGGCCATTGGCGCCAGACAGTTTACGTTGATATTGTATTTTCCGCCTTCAAGACACAGCGTGTTCATAAATCCAACAAGCGCCATTTTCGCAGCGCCGTAGTTCGACTGTCCGAAATTGCCGTAAAGACCAGAAGACGATGTAGTCATCACGATGCGGCCGTAGCCTTGCTCTCGCATGATTTCCCAGACAGCTTTGGTGCAATTAACAGAGCCCATCAGATGCACATCAACAACGAACTCAAAATCCTTAATTTCCATTTTGACGAAGGTTTTATCGCGTAGAACGCCAGCGTTATTGATGAGAATATCGATGCGACCCCATTTATCCATCGCTATTTTCACCATATCCGCTACTTGCTCGGCATTGGCAACATTAGCGCCGTGTGCAATCGCCTCACCACCAGCAGCAATAATTTCCTTAACCACAGCTTCAGCAGCCTCCGATGACCCACCGCGGCCAGYARCRTCGCCGCCGAGATCATTGACRACAACYYTGGCYCCGCGAGCYGCRAGCGCAAGCGCATGRCTACGACCTAAGCCGCCGCCAGCACCGGTTACGATCGCAACACGATCATCAAAACGAATAGTCATTAACTTCTCCAGTAGAATATTTTAGATTTTTAGCCGAGAAAGACCATGGTGAGCCATTCAGCCACAAGTGCAGGATGCTTCTCGTCTTTGATTTCAATGGTAATTTCATTCTTAACCAGTAAGCGTGTGCCGCCGGCCTTTTCAGTAACATCAATGAGTTTCACCCGCGCGCGAATTTCGCTGTCCACCTTCACTGGCGACAGAAATCGCACTTTATCGGTCCCATAATTCACGCCCATCAACGCGCCTTCCACGGAAAGCATAGAGCTCGCACCCAAATGAGAGAGCATTGAAAGCGTTAAAAAACCGTGCGCAATCGTGGTACCGAACGGCGTCTTGGCCGCGGCGACAGGGTCCACATGAATGAACTGGTGGTCGGCGGTCACATCGGCAAACTGATTGATGCGTTCCTGATCGATTAGGAACCAATCTGATACGCCTGTTTCTTTACCGATATAGCTCTGAAGCTCTTCTTTAGTAACTGTTTTACCCATGCTATCCTCCAATTATTGAGATTCTAGTGATGTAATAGGAACCCGCTGTAGGCTTTGGTATCGAATCAATAATACAATTCGATACAAATTGATTCGTCCGATTCGAGACCTATTATGGCAATGCCGAAATGCCGCCATCCAACGGAATAATACCGCCCGTTATATAGCTACCTGCCCGCGACGTCAGCATCAAAAGTACACCTGCTATGTCTTCAGGTGTGCCAACCCGCTTTAACGGCACACGTGCTTCAGCCGCTTTACGGCGTGCCTCATTCCCTGTGATATGCGCCATCATGCGGCTAGGAAATGGCCCTGGAGCAATTGCATTACAGGTAATATGATCAGTCGCTATTTCGTTCGAAAGCGTCTTAGTGAAATGGTGAATAGCGGCCTTTGATGCGCCGTAACTGTAGGCATTGTTAGAAACAGTTCGTGTGCCAACTACAGATCCCAGATTWACAATCCGAGCRGGRTCTTCTGCSGTWCCYGTTTTCCKRAGGATCGGCAACAACAGCCGCGTTAAGTCTGCAACAGCCGTTACATTCAGGCGAAACACGTCATCCCATTTCTGACGAGGAAACTCYTCAAAAGGAGCCCCCCATGTCATACCTGAGTTATTGACGAGAATATGAAGCGCGTCTTCGCGTTCCATAATAACTTCGGCCAGGTGCTCGGTGCCTTCAGCAGTCGATAAGTCTGCCTGCAGCGCAATCACTGTGCCTGGGCCAACAGCGTTCAGTTCTTCGGCTATGGCCTCACAACTTTCGAGCCGCCGAGAGGCGATATAAACCTTACAGCCTGCACGCACTAAGGCTTCTGTAGCCATTGAGCCAATACCAGACCCACCACCCGTTACCAGCGCCACTTTGCCGCTGATCGAAAATAGGTTTTCAATATTCATCTGTTATCCTWACCCCCGCAGAATTTGGTCGCTCAACCTAAACGCTGTTCGAGCGGTATTTTTTCAGTTCAGTCCGCGCAATCACCATGCGGTGCACTGCATCCGGGCCATCAGCAAAGCGCAGCGTACGCTGGCCTGTCCACATAGCAGCGAGTGGGAAATCCTGGCTGATGCCGCTACCGCCGTGCATTTGCATGGCTTCGTCGATCACCTTCAGCGCCATACGCGGGGCGACAACTTTGATCTGCGAGATATAAGGCTGCGCACCCTGTGTACCTAGTGTGTCCATCATGTAAGCGGCTTTAAGGCAGAGCAGACGCGCCATCTCAATCTCGATCCGCGCTTCGGCGATAATATCGTAGTTAGCACCGAGTTTAGSGAGCGGCCGGCCGAAAGCTGACCGTGTTGTCGCGCGCTTGCAAAGCATTTCAAGAGCACGCTCTGCAGTACCAATTGAGCGCATGCAGTGGTGGATGCGTCCAGGGCCAAGCCGCCCCTGTGATACTTCAAAACCGTGGCCTTCGCCAATAATCAGGTTTTCTTTTGGAATACGTACATTCGTGAAGCGAATATGCATATGGCCGTGCGGCGCATCATCATGCCCAAATACGAGCATAGGRCGCAAGACTTTGATGCCATCAGCTTTTGGGTCGACAAAAATCATGCTGTGGCGGCTTTTACGCGGGGTGTCGTCATCGCCGGTTTTTACCATCACGATATAAAGCGCACAGCGCGGATCACCRGCGCCTGASGCCCAATATTTTTCACCGTTCAGCACGTATTCRTCRCCGTCYAAAACGCAGCTCATCTCCAGGTTTGTCGCATCTGATGAGGCAACATCCGGTTCCGTCATCACATAAGCTGAGCGAATTTTGCCTTCAAGCAACGGCTTGAGCCATTTTTCTTTATGCTCCGGCAGGCCGTAGCGTTCTAGCACTTCCATGTTGCCCGTATCAGGTGCACTGCAGTTAAAGGCTTCTGCTGCAAGGTGCGAACGCCCCATTTCTTCTGCAAGATAAGCATACTCCACAGTCGAAAGGCCAAAACCGGCGTCTGAATCAGTGAGCCAAAAGTTCCACAAACCCTGACGGCGCGCTTCAGTTTTTAAGGTTTCCAGAATCTCAGTCATCCGGGCGGTATATTCCCAGCGGTTGCCGTCTTTTCCAACTTCTTCATAAAATTCGGTCTCTACCAGGATGACATGTTCGTCGATAAAGGCGCGTACTCGGTCCCGCAGGTCTTCTGCTTTTTTTGTTATACCTAAATTCATTATGAAGCTCCTTCAAGCTCAAGCTGCCAAAGGGCGCGGTAATGCTCTTTAACKGCYGTTTTATCAATTTTACCTGAYGCGATCAGCGGYARCGGTTCATCCCGYACCCAGATMCGYTCWGGYAATTTAAATTTNSSYWAATTNCACRCYRGCRTCWGCCARCATCTTYTGTTCNKYWAAATNCTTTGTYTGTCGGCACWATWGCTGTRCCMACAATTTCGCCCATRCGCGGGCAYGKSARYGAGAAWACCATMACGTCTTCYACWTCMGGCAAACCGTGCARCACGCTTTCMACTTCAAKYGTACTGATATTTTCGCCGCCGCGAATAATAATGTCTTTGATCCGGTCAACGATATAGAGGTAGCCCTCTTGGTCTTGGTACGCCACGTCGCCAGTATGAAAATACCCGTCAATGAAAGACTTTGCAGTTTCCTCAGGATTATTCCAATAACAGGTCGTGTTCACAGCACTTTTAATACAGATTTCGCCACGTTCGCCTTGCTTCACTTCCGTACCGTCCGGGTTGATGATTTTAATAAACATCATCGGAGGTGTTGGCTTGCCTGTCGTGCTGGGGCGTTCCAGATATTCAGGACCAGAACAGTTAGCKGCCATCGCATTGGTTTCAGTAAGTCCGTAACCAATGCCCGGGTTACAGCCAAGATTGTCAGCGATCATCTTAACATGCTCTGCCGGGCGTGCAGCACCGCCGCCRCCAACATCAAGCAACGTCGATGTATCATATTTGCCAAGCAGCGGAGAAACCGCCAACTCGTAAGACATTGTCGGCACACCCGTGAAATTAGTCACGCCTTCGGCTTCGATCGCCTGCAACGCCACTTCAACGTCCCACTTGTGCAACAGCACCATTTTGCGGCCGATCAGTGCCGACACGAGCATTACCGGCAACAGCCCGGTCACATGGAAAAACGGTACGCCAACCATCATTACTGGCTGAAAGTTCGGATCAGGATTGTTACGGCCCGTCAATTTGAGCGCCACCACAATACAGTACCAATTAAACAGCACAGCCAAGATCGCCCGATGATCACTGACAGCCCCTTTTGGGAAACCAGTTGAGCCGGACGTATAAAGGATCATTGCATAGTCATCAGGCCCCAAGTCTACTGATGGCCAGATGGCCGCGTCATAGCCGGAGATCAACGGATCGAGTGCAGCAAACACATCGCCATGGGCAACGGCGTCACGCGCCACAATGATCTTCAGTTCTGGATCAGCTGAAGCCAACAGTTTCGCCCTCGGCATATCGGCAATGGCAATTTTTGAACCACTGTCTTTCATGGCGAAATCAAGTTCGTTTTCGCCCCACCAGGCGTTCATCAAAACGGCAACGCCGCCTGCTGCAATAATACCAAGGTAGGCCATTGGCCATTCCGGGTAATTCCGCATCGCCAGCGCAACACGGTCGCCTTTTTGAAGGCCGTAGTCATTGACTAAGGCCTGCCCAATTTGAGCAGCCTTGCCTAACGTTTCCGTGAAGGTAAATCGTTCATCCCCGTAAACGATAAACTCTTTATCACCGTGCGCAGAAAACTGGGCAAAGGCTTCGGTTAGCGATTGCGGTTGATGCTTRAATACCTGATGCGGAAAACCACGTATATCCTGTTCCTCAGTCTCAAAMGGCATGCCCTTGGCGGCAAGCGCCTCAACCACATCGATGATTAAGGCGTCTGGTGAAACTTTTGGTAGGTCATAATCTGCCAAATCCATAGTGCGGCTGCCCTCTAATACCCAGAACTAGTTGCGAAACGGTCGGCGTGGTAGCCGTAATCACCGTACAGTGCCTGAACAACACGGGCGCGCTTGATAAAGAAACCAAAATCAAACTCGTCCGTCATGCCAATGCCGCCGTGCATCTGAATGGCCTCATTGGTGGCAAGCTCTACAGTTTTACACGCTTTGGCTTTAGCCAAACTTGCGAACCAGCCAACATCACCGCCCATATCAGCCATCTGGCTGGCTTTCAGCACAACAGACCGTGTTACTTCAATTTCACTAAATAGCTCAGCTGCGCGGTGCTGAAGACCCTGAAATGTCCCGATCAACACGCCAAACTGCTTGCGTTCTTTCAGGTAGGCAACCGTAAYATCGAGGCATTGCTGTGCAATACCCAGCATTTCAGCTGCTAGTACGATGCGTGCTTTATCTAGCGCCGGATCAAGCGCAGCCATTGCCCCGCCTTCTTCACCCAGCAAAGCGTCAGCATCAATCTGTACGTCATTACTTAGCAATGCCTCCCACACCCGCTTAGCCGTGGCAGGAAAGGCTTTGCCCTCCATCGTTTGATAAACCGGGAAATAAGCCGTTTGTTTATTACTCTTGGATTGCGCCAACCCTGATGTATCCAAGGATATCTGCCACAATGACCATAAGCCATCGACAGAATCCGGGATACTCGGAATACTTACCGTTGGCACATGCTGCCCTGGCACCCAGCTAGGAAGGCTTTGCAACAAGCCCCATACAATGCCGCTTAGGTCAATTACTTCTGAAGAACAGCTCAAATATCTGCGTTCTCAACCAAATGTGGGCTTCTTCGTGT
>JAESRJ010000061.1 GCA_016764715.1 Kordiimonadaceae bacterium
TTTCAGGAATTGGTACCGCTCTGCGTTGCGCTCCATTTCTAGGGCAACATTTTGTTTGAAGGCGTTTTTGGTACCAAATTTATCCACCATAACAGAATGGTCGATCACAAGATCACACTGTGCAAGCGGGTTGATCAGCTCAGGATCACCGCCCATTTTGACCATCGCGTCGCGCATGGCAGCCAAATCAACTACGGCCGGTACGCCGGTGAAATCCTGCATCAAAACGCGGGCTGGGCGGTAGGCGATTTCGTGCGAGATACGCTGTTCTTTTTGCCAGTCTGAAAGCGCCTGAATATCGGCTGTGTTAACAGAAACACCGTCTTCATAGCGGAGGAGGTTCTCAAGCAATACTTTAAGAGTATAGGGAAGGCGGGATACGTCGCCGATGCTGCTTTCGGCAGCTTTCAGGCTAAAATAATCATATTCTTTATCGCCAACGGAAAGCGTGCGGCGAGTTTTCAGCGTGTCTTGTCCGACTGATGCCATGAGACAAAGACCTCCATATCAAAGGTTTTAGAATTTCAAGCTCGCTTTAGAGCACAAGAAAGCGCGAAAATTGAACGAAAACTGATAGTATCTGAGCCAAACCATCTTGCAAGCAGGAGTTTGTTGCAATAATATGCGCACCGTCCCTGCGCTTTTCCCTTGTTCGCCAGTTTCCCCTGCGGCTGGGTTTCAGCCTCCCTCGCCAACCCCCATTCGTCAGGACCATCATGAGTTTATATACAGAATACTTAAATGAGATCGAAACCCGAAAAAAACAGGGATTGAACCCAAAGCCCATTGAAGATGCAGCACTTGTCGGCGAGCTTATTTCTCAGATCAAAGACCTGGGAAATGAGCACAGAAAAGGCTCACTGGAGTTTTTCATTTATAACACCTTGCCTGGCACGACCAGCGCGGCTGGTGAAAAAGCTAAGTTTCTAAAAGATATTATACTTGGTAATTCTGTTGTCGACGAAATCTCTTCAAGTTTTGCCTTCGAGCTACTGTCCCATATGAAAGGTGGGCCATCTGTTGACGTGCTTCTTGATCTAGCGCTCGGTGACGATGCGTCTGTTGCTCAGCAAGCATCAGATGTCCTCAAATCACAGGTTTTTCTTTACGAGACAGATACTGAGCGCCTTGCTGCAGCTTATGCAGACGGCAATGCGGCAGCCAAAGACATATTGGAGAGTTACGCAAAGGCTGAATTTTTCACCAAACTCCCCGATATTGATGAAGAAATAAAGGTCGTGACCTATGTCATCGCAATTGGTGATGCCTCAACCGATTTGCTGTCTCCAGGAAACCAGGCTCACTCCAGATCTGACCGTGAATTGCACGGAAAGTGCATGATCTCTCCAACTGCACAGGCCGAAATCCAAGAGCTCAAAAAACAGCATCCTGACAAAAGAGTGATGCTTGTTTCTGAAAAGGGGACCATGGGCGTTGGGTCTTCCAGGATGTCTGGTGTCAACAATGTTGCTTTGTGGACCGGTCAGCAGGCTAGTCCCTATGTTCCCTTCGTCAATATTGCCCCTATTGTCGGCGGCACAAATGGCATTTCGCCGWTCTTTTTAACCACCGTGGGTGTTACTGGCGGGATTGGTATTGATCTGAAGAACTGGGTTAAAAAGGTAGATTCCGATGGCCAAGTAGTCACGGACGACCACGGTGACCCGGTCCTTGAACAAGTTTACTCTGTTGAAACGGGAACTGTTCTCACGATTAATACAAAGACGCAGAAATTATATAATGAAACAGGCGATAAAGAGCTTGTTGATATTTCATCAGCGTTGACGCCACAAAAAGTCGAATTCATTAGAGCTAGCGGCTCTTACGCCATTGTTTTTGGTAAAAAGGTCCAAAGCTTTGCGGCCTCAACACTGGGCACCGAAATGCCCTCTGTCTTTGCGGACGCTAAAGAAATTTCACACGCGGGACAGGGCCTCACGGCCGTAGAGAAAATCTTCAATAAAAACGCCGTTGGCGTAGCGCCGGGAACCGTGTTGCATGCGGGATCAGACGCGCGCGTGACGGTGAATATTGTTGGTTCGCAAGACACCACAGGCTTGATGACATCTCAGGAATTGGAAGCGATGGCAGCAACCGTTATTTCTCCCACGGTTGATGGTGCCTACCAATCAGGCTGCCATACAGCCTCTGTTTGGGATATCAAGGCGCAGGAAAACATCCCCAAGCTGATGAACTTCATGAATAAGTTTGGCCTTGTCACTGCGAGAGATCCGAAGGGTGTTTACCATGCCATGACGGATGTAATTCATAAGGTTTTGAATGACATTACGGTTGATGATTGGGCTGTTATTATTGGCGGTGATAGCCATACAAGAATGTCTAAAGGCGTTGCTTTCGGCGCTGATTCCGGGACAGTTGCGCTTGCACTGGCGACAGGTGAAGCAACGATGCCTATCCCTGAATCTGTGAAGGTTACTTTCAAAGGCAGCATGAAGGACCATATGGATTTCCGCGACGTGGTGCACGCAACGCAGGCTCAGATGCTCAAGAAATTTGGCGATAATGTCTTCCAGGGCCGCGTTATTGAAGTGCACATTGGCACATTGATCGCCGACCAAGCCTTTACCTTCACTGATTGGACTGCAGAAATGAAGGCGAAAGCTTCAATTTGTATTTCAGAAGACGAAACGCTGATCCAATCGCTTGAGATTGCCAAGAGCAGAATTCAGATCATGATTGATAAAGGCATGGAGAATGAAAGTAAAACGCTTCAAGGCCTTATCAACATAGCTGACGGTAGAATTTCCGAAATAAAATCTGGAGAAAAGCCAGCGTTGGTRCCRGACRRWAAYGCCAAATACTTCGCCGAGTTTGTGGTGGACTTGGACCAAATAGCTGAGCCTATGATTGCAGACCCAGATGTGAACAATGTGGATGTATCCAAGCGCTATACGCACGATACCATCAGGCCGATTTCATACTATAAAGGTGAGAAAAAAGTAGACTTGGGCTTCGTCGGTTCCTGCATGGTTCACAAAGGAGATTTGAAAATTGTCGCTCAGATGCTCAATAACCTCGAAAAGCAGGGCAATAAGGTCGAGTTTAAAGCGCCCCTCGTTATCGCGCCACCAACCTACAACATCGTTGACGARTTGAAGGAAGAAGGCGACTGGGCCATATTGCAAAAGTATGCCGGTTTTGAATTTGATGATAAAGCGCCTAAAAACAATGCGCGCACCGAATATGAAAATATTATGTATCTCGAAAGACCTGGCTGTAACCTCTGTATGGGTAATCAGGAAAAAGCGTCAAAAGGCGATACTGTTATGGCGACGTCCACGCGCCTGTTTGAGGGGCGTGTCGTTGAAGATTCTGCGGAGAAAAAGGGCGARTCCYTGYTGGCYTCAACGCCAGTTGTYGTGCTTTCYACGATCCTYGGYCGCACGCCYAGYATAGAAGARTATAAATCCGCAGTGGAGGGCATTAAYCTCACTAAGTTTGCMCCGCCGCTCGGAAAACCAKCYGTGAGCCATARCTAGTTTYTTNMTYANGGGTRAKAGAGCTTAGYTCTYTTYRRCCGTTAAATYWTTGATCAGCGCGCWCMGAGCGCGCTGAYTGARMRCTYTCARTTATTACMAAAAKCACCGCTTTTGTACCGTAGAAGGTTTTTGATAAGAGATTCATAAAGTGCCAGCGAAACGGGATACGTGGCACCGCTACGCTGCGCCAGCTATCTGACGTTGCTCGCTAGGCGGTCTAAAAGGTCGTCGTGCCAAAGCCTCTCGCATAGGCTTTGGCTTTAGTATTTGCTATTCGTGTGCCAGGCTTAGTGAGCGTGCGGGCTGTATCCGCGCAGGTGTTGGTACTTTTTTATTTGGTGATTGGTTAGGATAGCAGGCGTTTGCAAATGAAACTTCAAATGTGTAGCTCTTAGCTGGCCGCGCACTTCAGCCGTTGCTGCCACCAATTTAATCATCACCTGTTCCGATGTGGCCTTGGTGCGGAAGAAGGCCTCTAATTCAGTTTCCCGTTCGATCAGTTCTTTGCCYAATTTTACTGACTGTTTTTTCATYTGGCGGAACATCGCTGTAAGCTGCGCYTCYTGSTCTGCSGTMAGGCCRAGYTCKTCTTTCATATCAAGAAGGTGTTTGGGCCCGGGCAAGCCGTTCAGCTCTGCGGCTTTGGYAAACCCCATCCCCTTTCCGGCTAGCATACCCCGAATTTCTTGATCAGAGAGCGCTTTGATTAGCCGGTTTTCCTGATTTTTATACGGTGAATGTGTGCCGCCCGCGTGCTGTGCGCTAGCAGGAATAGAGAGACATAAGAATGCAGTTAGGCAAAGCATAAGAGGCTTCATGGTTTTAGTCCTAGGTTCTTTTCACAGGAAAAGACTGTTGAATTGTTTCAGATGCATAGCAATGCGAAACTTGTCGAATTGGCTCAGCGCATCGCTGAAAAGGGCCGGCGAAGCCAGCATTTGCAACAATCTTACCTTAGATTTTCCACACGTCTGCCTTATTTCACTCCTATGTTAAGGGCTCAGGAAAAGAAAAAGCCGCAAATCAAAGGGCGAAAAAGAAAAATGATGGATTATTCGACAGTGGAATTGATGACGATGTTGTTGCTCGCGGCCGTAGCGATTTTGGGTGCGGCCTATAGCTATAGACAAGTAGGAAAGGGCCTACACTGAGGATGGTTTCATTCAGTAATGAATTATATGACTAGGTTGGTTTGTCTAGTCTTCCTTCTTTTCGTTTCTGCCGAACTCAAGGCCGACGGGTACCCGTGGCTGACTGATGCGCGTGCTCATGATAGTTTACTCAAAGGCTTTGAAACCCCGAGGCATTTTGAAAGGGTTCTGGTCCCGCCTAGTAGTTTTGCCGCCTTTATGCGCTCGCTGCCGCTCAAGAGCGCGGATGCCGACTTAAAAACTTTTGATGGCCGGGTCCTAACAAGGCATTTCGCGGCGGCGATAGTGGATTTAGACATCGGCAGTAAGGATCTGCAACAATGTGCAGATACCTTGATCCGGCTTTATGCGGAATACGCTTTCTCAAAAGCTGAAACAGGCAATTTAGTTTTCAAGTTTACATCTGGTGATCCGTTTGCGTACCGCAACTATTTGCAAGGAAAACGTCCGGTTGTGCGCGGCAACAAGGTCGCTTGGAAGCAAACGCCAGCGCAAAAGCATACACGCCAGTCATTTTCGAAATGGCTGGATATTATATTTACCTACGCAGGCACCGCCTCACTCGCACGCGACCTAAAAGCAGTTTCTTTTTCCAACGCTCAAATTGGAGATCTATTCATAACCGCAGGTTTTCCCGGGCATACAGTCATGATCGCAGATATGGCAGTAAACGCTGCTGGCGTGCGAAGGGTGTTATTGGTGCAAGGCTATACACCAGCACAGTCGGCGCACATCGTTTTTAACAGAAATGAAGGAAGCGCGTGGCACATATTGGAACAGGATAAGCCGCTCAATATTGGCTTCTGGCAATTCGAAGTCAGTTCACTGCGCCGTTTTTTTGACTAGCTCGGCACACTCGCCTTAATTGCCAGCGCGTGGATTTTGCCCGCTAACTCTTCTTTCAGCGCGCCCATTACCAGCCTTTGCATTGCCACGCGGCCTTGCCCAATGAAGGCGTCTGATTGAATTGTAACGGTGAAATGGCTTTCCCCTGAGCCGTCGTGCCCGGCGTGGCCGCGGTGGCTTTCACTGTCGTCGGTAATCTCCAGAAAACTGGGCTTCAGCGCCGCGGTTAATTTTTTTTCGATCAGTTTGGTGACTTCGCCCATAATTGCCTTACTTTCTTCATAGTACCGGATCAGAAAAACTAACGGTGCTGGACTGTATAGCCTCTGGTAAACAGATGTTTCATTCACTAGTATACGGTCTAGCAGTGTTATGTCCCGAACAATAAGTATGGGGCGCGCCGTTTCACCCTTCAAGATGAGGTTGCTACATGACCGCACATGCGGCCGAAAATTTGCCGAGTTTAAACGTGCCAGAAAAAACCATTTCTGTGCGTGAGGTTTTTGGAATCGATGTTGATATGGAAGTGCTTGCCTTTGAGGAATGCACCGAACAYGTCCCAGAATTTGACGATGCGTATGTATTTGACCGYGATACCACGYTGGCGATCCTCGCTGGGTTTTCCCATAAYCGCCGSGTGATGATMCAGGGCTATCAYGGYACSGGTAAATCMACSCATATYGARCARGTKGSCGCSCGGCTKAAYTGGCCSACRGTGCGKRTSAAYCTYGAYAGCCAYATCWSSCGGATTGATYTKRTMGGCAAAGACGCSATCRWRCTGCGWGACGGCAAACAGGTKACYGARTTYCASGAGGGYATKYTGCCGTGGGCSCTGCRMARCCCGRTTGCRMTWGTKTTTGACGAATATGATGCGGGTCGCCCGGATGTGATGTTTGTGATCCAGCGTATTCTTGAAGTTGAAGGAAAACTAACGTTGCTTGACCAAAACCGGGTCATTCGTCCACATCCGTCCTTCCGTATTTTTTCGACTGCGAATACTGTTGGGCTTGGTGATACCACGGGGCTTTATCACGGCACGCAGCAAATCAACCAGGGTCAGATGGATCGCTGGAACATTGTAGCGACGCTCAATTATCTGCCGCACGAAACCGAAATGCAGATTATGATTTCTAAAGAGCCTACTTACGATACGGACGAGGGCCGCAAAATCATCGACAGCATGGTCCGTGTTGCGGAGTTGACGCGTACAGGCTTTATGGCGGGTGATATCTCTACAGTGATGAGCCCTCGCACAGTGCTWACKTGGGCGCAAAACCGRAAYATWTTCAATGAYATWGGTTTTGCATTYCARGTTAGTTTYCTCAATAARTGTGATGAGGCTGARCGYKCRATTGTYGCTGAATATTACCARCGYTCKTTYGGKGAAGACCTTAAACAAAGCGGTGCCAAGCTRCTTATTGGCTAGGCGCTGAACGGGAAGGTCCATTGCCGTGTCCGGTGGTAGCCAGAAAAATAGAGAGCTGTTTGAGCAAGCCGTCGGCGCTGCAACGCGCGCCGAATCGGGGGATGCCAAGCTGGAAGTGCGTTTCACCTCTGATCTTCCCGGATTGGCCGACGGTGAAATCCGTGTTGCCCACCTGCCGCACAAAATTAAAGCAGCTGACATAGCAGAAATGCGCGGGCAGGCTGATGCGCTTGCCATGCAGCACCGGCACCACAACCCCAAACTTCACCGTAAACTAGCGCCGTCTGGCGCCGTATCAAAAGCAATATTTGACGCTGTTGAGCAGGCCCGGTTTGAGGCCATCGGCGCGCGTCAGTTCCCGGGCGCGAAAGCCAACTTGGCAGCGCTAGAAGAAAAACGTGTGCTGGAAGCGGGGCTTCATAGGCCCAGCGATGATGAGCACGGTAGGCTTGCAGATGTGCTGCGGCTGCTGGTGCGTGAACGGCTAACAGGCGCAAGCCCTCCGACCGAAGCCGCGCTCGGCGTTGAGAGCCAGCGCCAATGGCTGGAAGAAGGCGTGGGCCACCTACTTGATACTTTAGAGAATAAAATCGATGATCAGCGGGGCTTAGCCGTGATCAGTAGAACGATTATCTCAACGCTTATCGGCGACGGTGATGGGGATCAGATTGATCCTGATGATCAGAATGATCAGCCGGAGGACGGGGACGGCGATGCCTCGCAGGAATCGGAAGGCGAAGAAGGCGGCGAAAGCGACGAAAATTCGACAGAAACCGGCGACGGCGAAGACGGCGAAAGTGATGCCGAGGATGACGATGCGGACGGCGAAGCGACCTCAGATGAGGTTGATGATAGTGACGGTGAAAGCGGCGAAGGCAAACATGAGGGCGCTGTGCCGTGGCGACCAAATCGGCCGCTCGACGAGCTAAATAACATTCCCGTTTATCAGGTTTTTGCCGAAGAGTTTGACGAGGTGATCAAAGCTGAAGAGCTTTGCGACACTGAAGAACTAGACCGCCTCAGAAAATATCTTGACCAACAGATGGCGCATCTTACTGGTGCGGTCTCCAAGCTCGCCAATCGGTTGCAGCGCCGCTTGCTTGCACAGCAGCGCAGGCACTGGAACTTTGATCTTGAGGAAGGCATCCTTGATGCTGGACGCTTGGCGCGTGTGGTAACCGAACCGCTTCGGCCGCTTTCCTTCAAGCTCGAGTCCGATACTGAATTTAAAGACACAGTCGTGACGCTGCTGCTGGATAACTCGGGCTCCATGCGCGGCAGGCCTATTTCCATCGCTGCTATCTCGGCCGATATTCTCGCCCGCACGCTTGAGCGCTGCGGGGTGAAGGTTGAAATCCTTGGTTTTACGACAAAAGCTTGGAAAGGYGGCCAGTCCCGCGAGAAATGGCTGCAAGCCAAACGYCCGCAAAAGCCCGGCAGGYTAAATGACYTGCGYCAYATCATYTATAAAACRGCSGATATGCCSTKGCGGCGYGCGCGCAGRAACCTCGGYTTGATGATGCGCGAAGGGCTRCTTAAAGAAAACATCGACGGTGAAGCACTGCTTTGGGCGCATAACCGGATGATGGCGCGCGCTGAAGAGCGGCGCATTTTGATGGTTATCTCAGACGGCGCACCGGTGGATGACAGCACGCTGTCGGTTAACTCCGGCACCTATCTGGAAAACCACCTGCGACAAGTTATCAAATTGATTGAGAATAAATCGCCTGTAGAACTGATCGCAATTGGGATTGGCCATGACGTAACGCGCTATTATCAGCGCGCGGTCACAATTCTTGACGCAGAACAGCTCGGCGGTGCTATGACAGACCAATTGGCGGAACTGTTTTCAGATACGCTGCCAAAACCGCGTAGGCTCGGCTAAGCCCGTAGCTTTCTGCGTGTTGATCAGATTTTTAGAGGCACCCATGAAAAGTAAAATTGTTGTTTTGTTGATGATCGGCTTCACCGTAGCCGCCGGTGTTTCCAGCTATTACGGGCAAAACCGCGTTGCTTTAGCGCTGCAAAACGCGCCGGTAACAACAGTGATCAACGCCAAACGGGTTCCCCTGAGCACGGACGACCCCATGCAAACAAAAGTGGGCGAGCTTACTTATGTTGCCGGTTGGTCCATGACGTCGCCGAATGATGATTTTGGCGGATGGTCAGGGCTGCTAGTGGATGTTTTGGCACCGAAAACTCTTCTTGCTATCAGCGACAAAGGGTATTGGTTGCAGGCGGATATTGACCTGAATGCCAAGGTGCCTTTGTTAAACGCTACGATCCGGCCATTTGAAGACGGAGCCAGAGGCAAAAGTAAATCGGATTACGATGCGGAGAGCCTCGCGCGCCATGCATCGGGCCTATATGTTGGACTAGAGCAGAACCACCGTATTCTTGATGTGAAAACTCCAGGCGCGCCGAGCAGCATGGCAGCCATTAATAATCATTTGGACCTAAGCGGCTTATCGTCGAATGGCGGGCTCGAAGCCTTAACACGTTTGGACGACGGTACGTTTCTGATGTTCGCTGAGCGCGGTTTGGATGCAAAAGGCACTTTGCCTGCATGGATAGCGTCTGCTGATAAAGCGGAAACGTTGCGGCTTTCCCCGCCAAAAAACTTCGCGCCAACTGACGCTGTTACCCTCCCAAACGGTGATGTGCTTCTGCTGATGCGCTATTATTCTGCGCTAGACGGTAGTGCGGCAAAGTTGCTGCGCATTGCTGCGGCTGATATAAAAGCTGGCGCTGTGCTGAAGGGTACTGAGATTGCGCATTTCTCACCGCCGTTGATTGTYGATAATATGGAAGCGCTTGATATCAAGGTGCTGGCTGACGGCACCCTGCGGCTATTCATGATGTCAGACGATAACTTTAGCCCGTTTCAACGGAACCTGTTTTTGGTATTTGACTGGAAGCAGTAGTTTCCTAGCGCGCGGCTATCAGCGCAGTGGCTATTTTCTGGGCTAGCGCTTTTCTGTCCGCACGCAATGTTTCTGCGAACTCAGTAGGCACGTCGGTTTGTTTGTCCCAGGCCTCTGACCAGTCAATAATCTCCAGCATTGCCGGTATCAGCCCCAAGCCCTTGTCTGTAAGTAAGTAGATGCGGCGGACCCCATGGTCTGGATCGCGGCGCTTGGTGATAATGCCTTCAGCTTCCAATCGCCCAAGCCGGGCAGCAAGGATGTTGCTGGCAATACCTTCGCCTGCRTTCAGGAAATCTGCATAGTGGCGCGCGCCCTTAAACATTAGGTCACGCAGGATCAGCAAGCACCAGTTATCACCGAAGATCGATGCGCCGTAGCGAATAGGGCAGCCATGCCATTCTGTCGAAGTCTTTTTTGTCATAGCGCATGATAAGCCAATTTACGAGACTTGCAAATAGCAAGTAAAGGACTTAGGGTCACATTTAACTTGCAAATAACAAGTAAAATAGAAATCAAAGAATATTGGGAGGTAACAGTGGTCAAACATATTCTTGCTATCGCGGCTTTTATGGTTGTTTCATTCGGCGTGCAGGGCATGTCACATTTTGTCATCAACGTGGAGCATTTTGCGAACATTGGTTTTCTAAGGCCTAATCCGATTATACCCATGGGATTGGCGGCGATGGTTATTGAAGGCTTTGTCATGAGCGTAGCTTTGCAGCGTCTTATACCGGAGGGCGCAACTGTGCGGCACGGCTTAGCAGTGTCAGCGGCCTTTGGTTTGTTTCTCGCCTCTTATATTGTGTTGGCTGAGCCGGCGAAATACTCTG
>JAESRJ010000219.1 GCA_016764715.1 Kordiimonadaceae bacterium
GATCATTTAGAATCAGGCTTAATTTACCGGTACATTGCACTTGCATTATTTCAACACAATATTTCTGAATTCACTGAACATACAGTACAGCCAATCATTTCAGATATTGCACACACTTTTACTTTAAATGCCTTAGTTGATACCAATTTAATGGCACCACATGTTGCAGATGTTGCATCAAAAATCAGCACGCTTTCCACACGCGACAAGCCGCACCCGCCGCTTTCTTCGCTTACATAAATACTGCCGAAACCCAGATCACCGGCTTCCTTGGCTACAGCGCGCGGCCAGATCTTTTCCTCGTCCCAGCGGTGGGCCTCAGGGGTGATTTTGTCTGCAGTGAAAGCGCGCGCCATATCCTGTATTGCACGCTGATCTTCGTTAAGCGAAAAGTCCAATGGTGTATCCTATATTGCCCAATTATGTACCCGAGTTCCGGCGTATGTGTCAGCCCGACAGCCGCTCGGCCCGAGCCAACATAGACGGTGTTAGCCCAATATTCAAAACAAGTTATCCACTGCCACCGCATAACAGCCAACCATTTAAGGCGTGGGTGAAACAATTGCGCCGCATACAGAAACAGGCGGAGCAAAACCCCGCCTGTTTCCAGTATTTTATCGCAGTGCCTAGGCAGGCTTATTCAACCTTATTGCCGTCCGCATCGTGGATTTCCACAGTGCCGAGRTTCAGGCTRCGAATGCCTTCTTCGATCTTGGCACGGTCGCCGACGATCAACCAAGTAAGGCTGCCCGGCTTGATGTGCGCGGCCGCAGCAGCTTTCACTGCATCCAGATCAAGGCTGTTATACTGAGCTGCAAGCGTTGTCACATAGTCGTTCGAACGACCAAAGCGCTTATTGGAAAGCAAGTTGTTCAACACAGCATTACCGGTTTCAAAGTTACCCGGCAGGCTATTTGTCCGCGAGCGCTTCACCTTCATCAGTTCTTCTTGGCTTGGCGGAACATCCCCAAGGAACCCTGAGAACTCTTTCTGAAGTTCCGCAATAGATTCCATGGTTTTGTCAGTTTGCACTGGCGCAAATACAATCCACATTGCCTGACCGCGCGCGTTCAGTTTGATGGTTTGCGCGCCGTAAGACCAATGTTTGTCTTCCCGCAAGTTCATGTTCACACGAGCMGTAAAGCTACCGCCCAAGATCCCGTTTGCTGTTGTCAGCGCCAAGTTGCCCGCGTCGCCCGTTGACGGCATCAGATGCCCCGCAAGGATGAAAGACTGAGGTGAGTTTGGTTTATCCACAATAACAACAGTTGCCCCTTCAGGGATCGCAACWGGYGMGATGTTCTTCGTTGGGATTGCAGTTGTAGGTGCTTTCCAGGTGCCGAGTGCTTTCTCAACAGCAGGCACTGCCTCTTCCATTGTGATATCGCCGACCATAAAGATGGTGGCATTATCAGGACGAAGCCAGTTTTTGTGGAACGCCACCAAATCATCACGTGTAAGCGCTTCGATGGCCGCGGTTGTGCCTGAACCAGTGAAGGGATTACCGTATGCATGGTCCTTGCCGTAAAGAAGCGGCGGCAAGGCACGCAAAGCGATAGCAACCGGCTGAGCCTTTTCTTGTTGAATGCGGGCAAGCCACTGTTGCTTCAGGCGGTCAAACTCTTCCTGATCAAAGGCAGGGTTTTTRACAACGTCAGCAAGCAGATCAAGCGATGGGCCGAGATTGGATTTAAGCGCCGACATRGCAACCTGGCTGGTATCMAGATCAGARCCWGCMCCKATAGTCGCCCCCAGKCCTTCGCGCTCAGCAGAAATATCAAGCGCTGAGCGAGTTGTTGTGCCTTCGTCTAGCATAGCCAACGTGAAACTGGCCGTACCAGCACCGATGCCTTGGTCTGCGGCGTAACCAGCATCAAACTGGATAGCCAWWTTCACCACTGGTATTGTGGTTCGGGTCGCCAGAACCAACTTCATGCCGTTYGAAAGCGTTGCTTCCTGAATTTSWGGGAAAGCAAGCTGCGGCAGTTCGCCGACTTCCGGCAAGCCTGTGGAGCGGTCAACCRCGTCAGCAACAGTTTTGTACTTTGGCTCAGGCCGCATCGTGATCTGGTAATAMCCAGTRCCAATCCAGCGGTTCGCAGCTTTGGTAATATCTGCTGCACTTGCTTTATTCATCCAGTCRATGGTTTTCGCGTAATAACCAGGATCACCCGAATAAAGCGCTGAACGCGCGAGCGCCGTACCTTTGCCGTTAAAGCCGCCAATGGCTTCAAGGCCGCGAATACGACCTGCAAGCAGGCGTGTTTTAGCACGCTTCAGCTCACCAGCTTCAGGCCCTTCAGCCAGAAGTTTGTCGATCTCAACGTTCATCAGGCGTTCGGCTTCAACTTCGTCAGCGCCGTCTTTAAGCGTCACATGAATGGTGAAGGTACTTGCAAGTTCAAACGGCTGCATATTAACGGTTACYGCAGTGGCGATCTGGCTTTTATAAACCAGCGCCTGATAAAGCCGCGAGTTTTTACCGCCGCCGAGTAAGCTGGCGACAAGGTTTAGATAAGACGCATCTACATCGTTGCGTGTTGCCACTGCCCAGCTGCGGGAAATTCTCACTTGCGGCGCAGTTGGGTCAACCATGTCTTCAACTGTGTCGTTCGCACGTGTTGGGATCCAGGCTGTATGGCGTTTCAGGGCTGGGCCTGCGCCAATGGGGCCAAAATACTTTTCCATCAATGGCTTAGCGGTTTCAACGTCAATGTCGCCAGAAAGCACAATCACCGTATTGGCGGCGCCGTAATACTGTTTGAACCAATCTTTCACGTCATCAAGTGACGCTGCCTCTATATCAGCTAGCGAGCCAATGGTCGAATGGCGGTATGGGTGCCCARKRSGKRMWWGMYCWYYKMSMKSRYGKTRKCRWARCWGWCCKTRTKGRKYRKYAYCGMCYTGSSGTTTTTCGTTTTGCACAACACCGATTTGCTCATCGAGCTTGGCCTGTGTTACCGCTCCGAGCAAATGACCCATGCGGTCACTTTCCATCCACAGCGTCAAATCAAGCGCGGGTGTTGGAACGTTTTCAAAATAATTGGTGCGGTCAAACCATGTGGTGCCGTTCAGCGCCGTAGCGCCGATGTTTTCCATCGGTTTGAACCATTCGTCATCATAGTTCTCCGACCCGTTGAACATCAGGTGCTCGAACAGATGCGCAAAACCGGTTTTGCCTTCAGGCTCATCTTTGGAACCAACATGATACCAAACACCAACCGATACGATCGGGGCTTTACGGTCTTCATGCACCACAACGCGCAGGCCGTTATCAAGGGTGAATTCTTTGTAAGGAATATCAAATTGAATATCGAGCGCAGGCGATTTATCAGTTGAAATAACTGGTCCCACATCCGTGTTTGAGGCCACTTCTGGCTGGCAGGCAGCTAGGACTGTAATAGCCACTGCGCCTAATAAGATTTTCTTCAACATCATTTATATATCTCCCCAAGTGTGACGGAGCACCCCAAAGGCGCTCCTAAAAATTCCCACCAAAAGTACCTAAAAAGATTCTACTGGTTCTTGCTAAAATTCTCTATCGCCGGATCGCGTCAGCAAAATTATCTGACCCACCTTCAGAACTAATAACCTTTAGCTTACTTAGTTAGTCTTCAGCGATTATAAAAGCTTACAAAGCCTGCCTCACAATTTGTTGAATACTATTTAATTGTGAGCACCCTAATTCCCTGCCGGCCTACTACCAGCCTATTTTTTTATAGGCGGCCAGCAGATCATTATCGACATGATACCCTTTCATCGCGGCGTCCCGTTTAACTTTCCACTGCGTATTCATATCCCTAAAATGGCGAAAAAATATAGGCGCGCTCAGTGTTTTATCACATGCCATATTCACAATTTCATGTACTTGCCACTGGGCATCCAACGGGCATTTTTGAGGAACCGCGCCCCACTTCCCGCCGCCAGGACTTTCCCAAGGGGGTTTCTTCGCAAAAAACAAATTGCCGTAGTACCAATAATGCTTGTGTCGACGCTCCAGCGCGGGCGGCGCTTCTTCGTGGGCCAACGGCTTGCTGGTCCAAACACTGGAATACCATAAATACCCTGTCGAAGACCGCTCAATTTCCTCAAAAATTGAGACGTCGTTCTGGCACACTACAAGTTCATCAATATCGTGATTTAAAACAGACCGTGCCCGCTGCAAATAAAACCAACGGGCGTGTTCCAATGCGCCAGCTTGGCAATAAGCTGAGTCCCACAACCCCGAGGCCCCGGCCTGCGGGCCATAGGGGAAGGCCCAGTCAATCACCGCGTATTTATTTAGGCCTTCTACCTGCGACAAGGCTTCCTCAATCTCAGTACTAGTGTAGTCGAGCGCTTGATTATTATAAATCACAATAGCCGTAGCACCGTGATGGCGCACATAAAACTCGGCCCAGTCCTTAACCCAGACGAGAGGATCAAATTTGATCATCGTCAGGACCACCCTTTCCCCTTCAAAAAAATCCGCCTGATTTTCTCGAACGGGTAATTGAAAACGCCCTAAGTTGCCAGCATCCAGGAACAGTGTTTCAACGTCTTCTGCAAATTGAAGATCAACATAGGTTACAGCCCGGTGTAGGTGGCTTTCAGCCTTAACGGGCGCATTACCTTTACTGCATGTGAAACTTTCCTCATTCAAATAGTCTGCAAAATTAAACAGGGGTGGCCCGATAAGCCGCACAGTTTTTTTATCAGCCATATAGAATACATCGTAAAAGACCGTACGGAAATCAAAGGCGTCATCATAGCCTTTCTGGCGCAGGGCAACTGGCCTAGGCGGTTCCCGTAAAATTTTGCTATCGGCTAGAACCCGAAGGCTAGAAAGCACATTTTGTCCGTGGTCAGCTATTTTCGTTTCTCCCCAACAATACCCTTCCCGGCTTTTAATAGGCGGTAAAGATAAAAAATTCTAGCTGTGATGCCAACTGGATGCGCAAAGCCCCTGAGTCTCGCCTCAATAAAGGTCGCAACCCACATACTAAGCCCCATCGTTCAGAACCCACAGCTCAGATCGAGCTCGCCATTCCGGGGATCAACGCGATTTCCTTTTTAAGCTCTGTAAGTAGTAGAGGCACCTTATCCTTCACCCACTGCGGATTTCGGTGGCCTATCATTAACCAGAAAAGCGATTGCACATCATAAAATGTGGCGTCCAGTATCCCTGCCTCTTTCCTGTCGCGTTTGAAATGCCAGTGGACAGACCCGGGATGTTTATGGGCCAGATACTTACCGATATGCGAGATATATAGCCCCGCTTTACTCGACGCCCTTTCAACCASCTCCAGCATGGTCTCTTTGCTCACGCCTTGCGGAATTTCAATATAATAGTCGTCTGACTTCTTCGCTTTCATTCTGTGCTCCTGATTACAGTGAGCCTATCCAGCTATAGAGACTTTATATAAAGCACAACAAAAAAAGGCCCCGTCCACGCAAGTGGCAGAGGCCTTGATGTTTAAGCAACAAATTTAGCTGTTGAGCGTCGGGATCACAAACTCTGCGCCTGCACGAATGCCCGTTGGCCAGCGCGACGTAATGGTTTTAGTTTTGGTGTAGAAACGAACGCCTTCCATACCGTGCTGGTTCATATCGCCAAAGGCTGAATTTTTCCAACCACCAAAGCTATGGAACGCCAGCGGCACAGGGATCGGCACGTTAATACCAACCATACCCACATCAACACGGTTTGCATATGCACGGGCGGTGTCGCCGTCACGGGTATAAATAGATGTGCCATTACCAAATTCGTGCGCGGATGGCAGATGGATCGCATCTTCAAAGTTTTCTGCCCGCATCACCTGAAGAGTTGGGCCAAAAATTTCTTCTTTGTAAGACCGCATGCCAGGCTTGACGTTATCGTAAAGCGTGCCACCAAGGTAATAGCCGTTCTCAAAGCCCTGCATGTTATACTTGAAGTTCCGGCCATCAACGATCACGTCGGCGCCCTCTTCTTCCGCTAGGTCCAAATATCCCTGAACTTTCGCAAGATGGTCCGCAGTAACCAGCGGGCCAAGCTCGGCTTCCGGGTCCATTGAATGACCAACCTTCAAGGCTTCAACGCGCGGCTTCAACATAGCTACGAGCTTGTCAGCGACTTGCTGGCCCACAGGTACAGCAACAGAAATGGCCATGCAGCGCTCGCCCGCTGAGCCGTAGGCCGCGCCGATCAACGCGTCAGCAACCTGGTCAAGATCAGCGTCAGGCATGATGATCATATGGTTTTTGGCACCGCCCATCGCTTGGCAACGCTTACCGTGCGCTGTAGCCGTTGCATAAACATGGCGCGCAATCGGGGTAGACCCCACGAAGGAAACTGCTTTCACACGTGGGTCAGTACACACGGTATCCACAGCTTCTTTATCACCGTTGATCACGTTAAATACGCCCGCTGGCAGGCCAGCTTCTTTCCAAAGGTCAGCCAACATCATTGGCATACTTGGATCTTTTTCTGAAGGCTTCAAAATGAAGGTATTGCCGCAAGCAATGGCCATGCAGCTCATCCACAGTGGGATCATTGCAGGGAAGTTGAAAGGTGTAATGCCCACAACAACACCGAGCGGCTTMCGCATYGARTACATATCAATGCCRGTGGATACGTTATCGCTRTATTCGCCTTTSARCAGRTGCGGRATRCCYTGTGCAAACTCAGCTGTTTCCAGACCGCGCTGCACATCGCCTTGTGCATCGGAGAATACCTTGCCGTGCTCGGTCGCGAGCACTTTGGCCAGCGCATCTTTTTCGCGGTACAATATGTGAACCATATTCTGAAGAACACGCGCCCGTTTCACCACAGATGTATTAGCCCAGTCGGGAAACGCTGCTTCRGCTGCTGCAATGCCTACTTCAACTTCAGCTTTGGACGCCAAGGCAACCTTACCGATTTGCTCACCCGTAGACGGGTTGAAAATTGGCCCAAAACGGCCGGATGTGCCTTCAACAGTTTTGCCTGCTAYATAGTGATGGCGTTCATACATGATTTGTCTCCGTCAAAAGGGATGCTCAGTAGACCCGGGGCATAAAACCCYCAGACCACTTGAACCAAAAGCCCGAAAATGGATCTGCCTACAAAAGAACAGAGAAGGCGAAATCCAGAAATTTAGGGGCACGGTACAGCGGGTTAATAGGCCTGTCATCAAGAAGTTTTCGCCCAGACGAAAGTCACAAACTCAGGTGACAACAGGGAATTCTGGTTCCATTCTAAAAATTACAAAATTTCCACTCACCAAACACTTTTTGCAAACCCTTSGWGCCARAAAATGAAAGAAGGCCATCGCTCCTACTAGCAGCCCTCCTATGATCTTTTTTCCAACGCRGCACCTTTTAGGCGTATAAAATCAACCCTATTGGCGTTTTATTCTAACAACCTGCTAAAAAACCTGCAGGAAGGTTCAGCAAAAATCCACTTTGTTCAGGGGATCATCACGTTTGATCAGGACTATTTTATTCCTAAAACACTTCTGAACCCGCCAAGATCAAGRCCCCAATCTACCAAGCAGTAGACGCTGCGGRGGCTGTTCCCCAAATTCCGCCCGCATGATTGATGAAACTCTTTTCAGGGGCCGTTCGCTTCGGCGCAACTTAAATACCTCTCGCTCCACGCAGCCGCCTCCCAAAGGCCAYCCTTCCAAGRGAACTGCAAACTCACATAAGGATCAGTCAAACCGGTGCTTCCCAATTCGGCCTTTTCGCGCTACCAACAATAAAGACCACTTTGGAGGGACGGATCATGGGTATTAAAATTATTGTCAGATTGATTGCACTAGTTTGTTTCCCCGCGCTGATACTCAGCGCAGCGGCTGCGAAAGACAAAAATTACGACAATCCAACGATAGTGAAGCCCAAGGTTTTCACGACCAGTAAATCCGGCCGCTTTGGCGGTAAATCTGTGGATTACAAAACCATCGCGGGTGACACTTTCATCTACGCCAAAGACGGCAAGAAAATCGCCACCTTCTTCAGCTACCAATATATAAAGGAAGRCRTAGAGGACCCGCGCACGCGGCCTGTTACATTTGTCTTCAACGGCGGCCCTGGCTCAGCCTCTATGTGGTTACATATGGGCGTATTTGGCCCGAAGCGTGTCGTGATCCCWTCGGATCCTGCGGATGACGGCGCCCCGCCCTACACTATTATAGATAACCCCGAGACGATCCTCGACGTCACAGATTTAGTGTTTATTGACCCCATCGGCACTGGCCTTAGCCGCACACTGGACGAAGAAAATCCGCGYAACCATTGGGGCGTGATGGAAGATGCRAAATCWGTMGCCGCTTTCATCCGCCAGTGGGTCGTYAATAACAACCGCTGGAACAGCCCAAAGTTCATCGCAGGMGAAAGCTACGGCACCGTGCGCGCTGCGGTACTGGCAGACATCCTCACTAACGATCATAACATCGGCCTGAACGGCATTATGCTRATTAGCGCGGTGCTCGATTACCAGAACAGCCGCATTCARGACGGCGGCATCATGAGCTATGTTTCTTTCCTGCCGAGCTACGCTGCCACTGCTTGGTATCATAACAAGCTGCCGAACAAGCCAGCCAACTTAGAGGCCTTTCTGCAGGAAGTGCGCGATTTTGCATCCGGTGATTATGCCAAGGCTTTGATCGCAGGCAACCGGCTAAGCGCGGCTGACGAAGCCGCACTCATTGATAAACTGCACGCCTATACCGGGCTCAAAAAATCATACTTAAAAGCCAGCAACATGCGCGTGCACGTAAGGCGCTTTTTCAAGGAGCTTCTACGCGACGAAGGCAAAGTAGTTGGCCGRCTWGATAGCCGCTAYYTAGGCGTCGAACCYGACAGTGTCGGGGAGCGTTATAGCGGWGAYCCMTACGCWTACGCATCCGGCAATGCCTTCACYGTYGCGATCAACGATCATCTGCATAAYTTCATGAAGGTGAAATTTGGTGGGCGCCGTTACAACACCTCGGCCCGGTCGGAAAAATACTGGAAGTGGAACTGGAACATTTGGGGTAAAAACGGCGTGCCGAACGGTGGCCGSTTCATCAATGTGATCCCTTACTTGGGTAAGGCAATGCGCCGCAACAGCGACATGCATGTGTTGGTCACGTCAGGGTATTATGATTTCGCTACCCCGTTCTTCGGTGCAGAAAACGCCCTTGCGGAAAAAGACATCGTCGCTGACCGCGTGCACTATACCTACTACGAAGCTGGCCACATGATGTATGTGCACGAACCCAGCAGGCTGAAATTCCTGAAAGACATCAGGTCGTTCATCSAAGCKTACGATAAGCAATGAGCGGCCCTGTTTCTGCTTGCATAAAANGACCGAATGTAACTTGAAACGTMGCACCATAAGTGAAAAAAACGCCAGAAAAATTGGTTTCGGTTCAATCTCTCTTGTGCTCGCCACACATGTGGCCTTTGGCGTATTTTGTTATAGGATGGGGCMATACGAGATGGTCTTATCAGCTTTCTTCATRTTGCCGCCACTGATTCCAGCGTTGGCTAGTTTCGCATACCTCAATCCGCTGTACGCAGCAGGCAGCTCTCTTTGCTTTCTTCCGATACTGCTCATGCTGATTGCTGTGGACTGCATATTGCCCTACCAAGGTGGGGGCGCGCCCTTTACATATATTGCTGTAGTATTGTATGGCATTCCTTCGGCGTTAGGTGGGCTCGTTTTAACGAAAATCGTGTTAATAGTATTCAAGATCACCGTCATCGATTTGCCTTATAGAAGGCCAGACCGCTAGTCGCGACGTCGGCCTAAACGGCCAAAGGGTGCCGCAGCAGGCCCCTACNACGGTGGAATARTTGTGTTAGCCCTGCCAACTGTCACTTACGGCAACACAGMAACCATCTGACTAGGAACAAAGCTTATTCTCCGGCGGCTGGTTTAACGGCACGAGATTGCGGGAACACCAGGCGTCCAAATGTGCCTTGGCCTTTTTTAGAAGCTATTTCGAAAGTGCCGTCATGCAAACCCATGAAAGTATTCACAAGCGCCAGACCTAGGCCAGTGCCGTCTCGGTTGGTCACCAGTGCACTTGAGATCTGGCCGAACGGTTCCATTGCTACTTTTATCTCGGCTTCCGTCATACCAATACCAGTATCCTCTACTTCAAGCACATGGCTGCCGTCTTCACGCGCATAAGACCGCACAGAAACCGCGCCCTTTTCTGGCGTAAATTTAATGGCGTTCGACAGTAGATTAAGCARCATTTGCTTCACGATGCGGCGGTCAGCCCACAACACCAAATCGTCTTCAGTTTCTGCAATTAGCTTAACTTTCGATTCCGAAGCGTGGCTTTTKACAAATGGCATGCAGTCTTTCACCAAACTGCGAAGAAAGAAGGCCTCCTCGTCTAGCTCYAACCGGCCAGAYTCGACTTTGGACAGGTCTAATATATCGTTGATGATATCTAACAGAAGCTTGCCACTTTCGTGGATCAGGCCTGAATATTCTTCATACTGGGTGCCGCCTAGCTTGCCAAAAAGCTGCATATTCATCACTTCAGAAAAACCGATTATGGCATTGAGCGGGGTGCGAAGCTCATGGCTCATCTTGGCTAAAAACYCTGTCTTCGCGCGGTTTGCTTCCTCCGCCACCTTCAAAGCTTCCTGCAGCTGCTTGGTGCGTTCTTTCAGTTTAATCTCAACGCGCTCGCG
>JAESRJ010000220.1 GCA_016764715.1 Kordiimonadaceae bacterium
CCTGGCATCCCCATTCGCGCCCATTTCCACAACACGCGCAACACCGGCATTGCCAATGCATGGGCCGCCTATTCGGCTGGCGCCACCGTACTGGACGCCAGCGTGGCAGGCCTTGGCGGATGCCCCTTTGCACCGCGTTCCACCGGCAACATYGGYACMGAAGACCTGATTTATTTRYTGGACCGSTCKGGYGTTACRWCWGGMGTGGAGCTRGACAAGATGATTGACCTAGCCAAATGGATTGAAAACATCCTAGGCCGCCCTGCACCTTCAATGGTGTCGCAGGCTGGCGGCTTTCCTCTTCTGCAAAATTAATCAAGTGCAGTAAGAGCGGAGATTAAGCCTGCCTGACGGGCAAAGCGTCGCTCCATTTTAAGCTTGAAAAGAGTATAATTTGGCAAAAGACGCTGCCTTTACTGAGGACCTCGGCAGCAGGTTATCCCGGATGTCGAGACGTTCCAGCTCGGACAGTAATCCAATCTCCGATGGCAACTCTGTTAATTGGTTCCCGCCGAGGTCAAGTTCTGCAAGCTGMCSCAGCGACCATARTTCAACCGGCAATTCTGTTAGCTGGTTACCGCTGAGAATAAGCGACGTCAGTTGGGCAAGGCCCCCTATTTCAGGTGGCAATACGGTTAGCTGATTATCCCACAGGTGAAGTGATTTTAACTCTGTCAGTAGCCCGATCGAAGGCGGCAGTTCTGCTAATGAATTGCCGCCTAACTCAAGCATTGTCAGCGCAGTCAATAACCCAATTTCAGGAAATAGCTCCGTTAGCTGGTTGTCGCCAAGCTTAAGCGACGTTAACCGGCTCAACGTGCTCRTTTGAGTTGGCAACGTTTTCAGTTGATTATCAAAAATTTCGAGAGACGTAAGTTGGGTCAACAACCCAATCTCAAAGGGCAACTCTGTTAGCTGGTTATCCCAAAGTTCAAGCTCGGTTAGCTCGGTCAGCGACCTAATCTCATGAGGCAACGCTGAGAGTTGGTTCCGGCTAGCTGCAAGCGACGTTAGACGGGTGAGCGCCCCAATAGTGCCGGGCAATTTAGTGAGCTGGTTGGCGCTGACATCAAGCGTTGTCAGCTGCGTAAGMAAGCCCACCTCTACAGGCAAGTCCTTTAGCTGGTTTTCCCAAAGTTCTAGAGTGGTAAGCTTGGTCAGCAAGCCAATCTCAACTGGTAGCTCAGTCAGTTGGTTATCCCAAAGTTCAAGCGACCTTAATTGGGTGAGCAGCCCGATTTCAGCGGGCAATTTTTTGAGCCTATTATCGCAGACATAAAGCTCTCTCAGCTCGGTCAACGACCCAACTTCAGGCGGCAGCAATATAAGTCTATTGCCACCGATGTTGAGCTCTTTCAGCTGGCTCAACATCGCTATCTCCGCTGGGAGCTCTGTCAGCAGATTATCTCCAATTTCCAGCAACGTTAGCTCGGTTAGAAACCATAATTCAGCGGGCAGCACTTGAAGCTCCAAGCCGCTCAAATTCAGCGATTTAGCGCCAGTTTCACTAGCATGTTTGATTTTTTCGAGCGCTTTTGCGTAGCTCACGTTTTACTAACCTTATACTTATTCAAAATGCCTATCGATTCTCGAGCCGAAAAGAAGACCTCATTTAAATAAGGCTGCTCAAACGCGTCCTCTCATGCACCTTTTATTGATACGATATTTCTTGGGAGTCTGTGCAACAAAAATACACATTATCCATTGGATAGTAAACACAGTGACCACGGAGCTGGAGCCTAAAGTCACGTCTGATTCAACGTGTACCGCCTATAGCGCCAGCCATACCCACATAAAAATGAGCGCTGCATTACTAGCCATGAAGGCATAAAAGCGTATCATAATTTTTCGTAGGTAAATATGGATGTACGCGTGAATGATGCGGAGCGAAGCATAAGCCCACGCTGCAGCCACTATCACCGTGTCTGCTCTATCAAGTACCATCGCCGCCAAACACACGACGTAAAACAAAATTGGTATTTCGAACTGGCTAGTAAAGCTGCGGTCTACAACGCGCACCTCTGGCGGCTCGCCCTCGCCCTGATAGAGCWWWWAATACTTTGGRTCWGTTTTGCCAGCATAGGCAGCCTTAAACCGGCGACGAACAAAAAGCGCGAGGACGCTGAATGTCAGCGCCCCCTGCAATAAGATGGGATAATAAAGGCTCTTACCCATTTTAGTTAGACGCCTCGTGCGGCTGGCCGAAAGAGGCAAGCTGCGTGCCGTTTTGCAAGTTTGCCAACACCCGCTTTACGATTGTGTTCTGAGGCTTCAAAGACGCAGCCTTTTCGGCATCGGCCATCGCAAGAACGGTTTGCCCAAGAGCCGCACGCACGTTGCTACGGTTTACATAAGCGCGCCAGTATGTGCGGTTGTTTGCAATTGATTTATCGCAGGCGTTTTCTGCAGCTTTGTAATCACCGCGGGCATAATCAACAGCACAGAGGTTATTGTAGCCTTCACTGATACGAGCCTGTGCCACACCGCGCTTCATTGCCCGCTTATAATAGCGAGACGCTTTGTCGAGCTTTCCGGCCATCATCGCTTTAACAGCAGTAGAATAGGCAGCGTTTTTCTGTACGTAGATAACTTCTGATGCCGATGCGGCCGTAAAGCCTGCAAGGGTTACTGAAGCCGCGATGAGTGTGGTTTTAAATGCTTTATACATGTGTTTGTCCTTTTATCGTTGGAGTACCGAACAGCAGTTTGGGGGGCCGCTACACCAGATATAATCACACAAAAACGCATATTAACTGTTGAAAAACTTATGGTGGGTATACATATTCGTATGGATGGACAGCAACAACCAACAGCGAGGCATAGATGCTTAATTGGGACGACATGAAATACTTTCTCGCCATGGCTGAAGAAGGCAGCCTCTCTGCCGCCGCTCGTAGGCTCACCGTCAGCCAACCAACCCTATCCCGCCGCCTTACCGCACTTGAGGCCAGCATAGGAGCCGAATTGTTCTCCCGCACCCGCTCGGGCCTAGAGATGACAGCACTGGGCGAGCGGCTTGTTCAGCATGCGCGGCACATGCAGGACGATATTCATTCAGTTGAACGGCTGATTACTGGCCACGACAGCAGCCTCGCGGGCACCGTCACTATTTCCTGCATTGAAATTTTGGGTGGAGAATGGTTGGTAAAACAGTGTCGCCCCTTTTATGATCAATACCCCGGCATCACCATTGACATAAAGGTAGAAAACGCTGCCTCGGATTTGCTACGCAGGGAGGCGGATATTGCGCTGCGCATGTTCCGGCCAGTGCAGAATGATCTCATCGCCAAAAAATCGGCCACCATGAACTATGGCTATTACGCCAGCCAAGAGTATATCGACCGCATGGGTATGCCTGATCGGCTGTCAGACTTGAAAGATCATCATTTTATCCTGCCGCATGACGAAATCCTACTTCACAGCACGCAGAAATATAATCGGCCCTTCCGCCTGCCCAAGGCTAAAACGGTTTTCAGGTCGAATAGCCTGCTTTCCCTGGCGACAGCAGTRCGGGAAGGCTACGGAATAGGCGCATACGCTTGTATTACCGCCAGAGACGAGCCCAACCTGGTGCGGTTATTTGATGACCGGTTGGTTTTCAGTTCGGACATTTGGATTGTTAGCCACGCCGAGCTACGGCGCAGTGCCCGCATTCGCGCAATGTATGATTTTCTGGGGGACATGATTTCAGATAACAGCGCGGCTTTTGCAGGCGCGGCTTAGAACATCGGCCCGTCTTATCAATTTGGGATGTCGATGCCAAAATAATGCACGGCCTGAACCTGATTACCGGAGCCCTGATATTCCAGTTTCTCAAAACAGCTTTTTGCCATCATGATCCCGCGCCCGTGTTTTTTGTTGTGCGAGCCGGTTTCCTCCATATAGGAGGCAAAATCGAACCCGTTGCCGCTATCGGTGATCTCGAAGAAAACGCGATTGGCTTCTCTTTCAAAATCGACCGTTACAAAAAGGTCTTTATACTCAGGCAACCCGCGCCTGCGCTCTATTTCCTCTGCAAGCATGCCGTCTTCAATCAATTGGCCTTTTTCTTCATGACCAATATCAAGGCACCCATGTTCAACACCGTTCACAAAAAGCTCGGTTAAGCCGATAGCGATGGGCATGGGGTTCGGGCATGTCATGGAAAGCAACGTGGCAAGGTTTTGCGCTTCCCGCCGGGTTTTAAAGCGGAACTGCCCTTTTACGATCTGCCCAATCGCGGAAGACCGTTTGCGCAGCTCAGTCCGCAAATAGAGCAAGCGGCTAAAGTCTTCAATTTCAATTGAAATTATTGTCCGTAGCGCCTTAAAACCAAGGCCTGCCTCAACTACTTTTGTAACACCAAGGTCCAGCAGCTCTTTTTCGTCCGTTTTGTCAAAGTCGTCCACAAGCGCTATAATCGGCCCACCGGCATCTCGGTATCCAAGATCCACATGCTGCATACAGTCTTGAACAGTGAAACTCGGACTTGATCCGTCAAGCAGGATGGCTCCAAGTTTTCTATAATCCTGGAGGTTGGCTGCTTCCAGATCCGGCGGCGTTTTAGCATCACACAAACGAAAGTCACCACATATCAGGTCGGCTTTCATCTCCGCCAGCATCCCGCCTACAGGGTCAAACGCAAACACTACAGGCTGACGCGTATCTATCGTGACTTTGTTCACGAGGACCCTAAATCCCTAGGATGAATGGCAACAGCGGTGAGATCATCAGGTAGCGACGATGCTGGTTGCGCATCAAAGAAACGGCGTAACAGCCGGGAAACCAGTGTATGCCTATCGCCCTCTCTGTTCAGTTCTTCGACCCACCGTATCAAACCATCTTCACCGAGCATTGAGCCATCTCGTTCTGGTGCCTCCACCAAAACGTCGGAGTAACAGAACAAGCTTTCACCTGGCTCAAGTTTGTCTTCAAGGTTCACATATTCTGGCTTTTTAACAATGCCAACGGGCATGCCAGTACTATCCAGTAAGCGAACACCGTTTGGCCCAATCACCATCGGCTTGGGTGCCCCTGCCCCGGCATATTTGATATGCCCGGTTTTATAGTTGATCACGGCGTAAAACATCGTCGCGAATTGGCCTAGTGGGAAGGCAGGCGCAAGCACACTATTCAGATCCGTCATAAACTGCGCGGGATTAACCCTGGACCGCTGGAAGCGGCCCATGCTGGCGTGTGTTCTGAATGTATTCAGCGCAGCGCCAACACCGTGCCCGGCAATATCAAGAACATAGACCCCAACCTGGTCGTACGGCAGCTGCCAACACCCCCAAAGGTCTCCACCAAGCTCAAAACAAGCCCGGTAAAAATGTTCGATCACAACATTATTGGTTTTCTCAATTTCTTTAATGACCGTTTCTTCAGGGAGCAGTGATTGCTGCATATCCCGAGCCATCACCAGCTCGCTGTTCATGCTTTCGCGAAATTCCGTCAGGCTATTAATCAGGAAACGGTTTTCCAAATGCATGCGAACGCGCGCCAATAACTCAGGCTGGTTAATCGGTTTGGAGACAAAATCTGTCGCWCCSGCCGCAAAAACCTCTACCCGTTCTTCAGGCGTTTCCGATGCAGACTGCACAAGGATCGGCAGATCTACGAAGCGATCGTCTTTCCTAAGTGCGCGACAAACCTCATACCCGGAAACCTTCGGCATATTCAAATCCAACACCACCAAATCGGGCAGCTCTTCAGATACCATGCGCAGCGCTTCATCGCCGTCCGAGGCATAGATGATGTTTTTGTGGCCACCACGCGCCAGGCACATGCCTATCATTTGGCGCATAAGGGCCATATCATCAACAACCAAGATACGGGCAGTTTCCACTCCGAGTTGAAGTTCTTCGATTTGTTGCGTCTGGCTACTGCTTTTCGGGTCCACTCATCATCCCCAGCATAAAATTTCAGGGCTATCAAATTTATTGGATTTAGCTATCCAAAAGATCAGAAAGTTTGGTCAGTTTCAGCATACTTGCCACGTGGCCTTGTGCGCCAGAAACGGTTAGCTTCCAACCCGCTGTTTCAGACTGCTCACGGGCAATCAAAAACATGCCGAGCCCAGCAGAATCGACCATATCCACGCCAGATAGATCAAAGTTGCATACTTCAACGCTCTGGTCTGAAATGTCTTTCAAAAGCTGCCGGAAACTCACGTTTTCAGAAAACGTAATATCACCAGTGAAAACAACCGTGGCTTTGCCGTCATTATTGTCGATACGATAGTCCATCGATACTTCCTTCCGCTGTTAAAACAGTTCTATGTTGTCGTCATCAAATTCATTTGCCGGTGCCGAAGCCTTTGTATCTGAGGTGAAATCATCAAACATCTCAACGTCATCTTCGTCAACCCCTGCGACATGGGCCGTCAGCGATAGTTTGGATTGATCCGGCTTCAAAAGCATACCCTGCACAAAGCGTTCCCGCATCWCACCGAGCGAGCAATCCTTAATCACATGGTTCACCCATTCTTCCATCACCTGAGTATCATCTTCAATGCGCGGCACCCCGGTGTTTTCGTATGTTTCGTCCGCAAGGTCGTGCGCTACATCCACCAGCACAACCATTGTCGTSCGYACGGCGTCAAGYTGCTGCTGMACCTTGTCYTGGAACTGRAATTTCTGCACCATATTGGACATGTCAGACTGCAACTGCAGGGAAAGTTTAGCTGATCCCTCAAGTTTTTCTTTGAACTCAAAATTCTGTGCAATCAGCGCCTTCATCATGCCTTCGATGCGATCTTTCGCCTTCAAGTTCCCGCTTAAATCAAGGCTGGCGATGGATTGTAGCTGCTCGTGCCCCTGCTCAATACCGCTATGCACCGCATCCACACGGTTCCGCAAGGTTCCAGCCAACTCGTTGATATTGCGCGATAAAACCCTTACTTCGTCCGCGACAACACCAAACCCTTTGCCAGCCTCTCCGGCGCGCGTTGCCTCAATTTTCGCGTTCAGGGCCAACAAGTTGGTTTGTTTATTTATTTTTTCGATCTCACCAATTTGTTTCACAACTGCTTTAACGTCTATAACAACATCGTCCAGCGCGTAAACAAGGGTCATTGCRGTCTGCGCCAACTGCAGYACATTCATGATACCTTCAGAAAAYACGCCTTCCAGATATGCAATAATTTCCGGCAGGGATAATACTTCGTCCTCAAGCTGTACAATGGAGGCCGAATGCACAATCTCTTCCATGCTTTTGCTTTGCGCCTGTGCATTATTCACAAGGCTATGAAACAGCCCGCTCAAGTCTTCGGTGCTGGTTTCCACCAATTTTGCAGCCAGTATAATTTCACTGTCCAGGGTCGTTAGGCCTCGGCTCATCACATGGTGCATCTCAAGCCACCTRACCARCGAAGCCCGTGTAAGTTCTTCATTAGTGACCATAGGCCCGCCGCTTACKGCAAAGGATTTCACCAKTTCATCACTGCCGTCATGCCCNGCCYCCNGYACCTGATACCGATATTTCATTACCGTCGTCATCTAATGGGACGTCATGATCGGTACCGTCGAGCCCTGGCAGGTTTACTTCTGGCAAGGTTATTCCAGACGGGTCAAGCCCAACAGGGTCCGCCGCRGTRGAATSCGCTCCGGGCGCCTCTGCACCGATTTTAAGGTCGGCGTCGTCCAGCAATCTGTCTGGAAGACCTGACTCTGAAGCCGCACCTTCTGACGTCGCGGGAACATCGCTTTCGCTGCCGTTTTGGCCACCACGTACCGCCTTAGCGTGGGTGTTTATATCAACCACAGATGCCATACCTATTCCCAATTAAAAATTATCCAATTCATCTTCGCTCATCCGCCTTAGCAAGGTGTTAACTAGTCGAAGAAAATCTTCTATTTTCTCCTGAAGGCCAACATTTGGCTTCAATCGCACCGGCAATTTTAGAAAGCGGCATTTCCATCTCCACCGCGCCGACCTGCTGTGCTACACGCGGCATTCCGTAGACCACACAGCTGCCTTCGCTTTGTCCTATAGTGAACGCMCCWGCTTGCCGCATTGATAGCATTCCRCTGGCGCCGTCGCGGCCCAYSCCGGTWAGCAWAATGCCRATTACRTTCGTCACGCCCAGCTCAGCYACGGACATAAACAGCGCATCGACACTGGGTTTATGGCCGGTTACGAGGTCTTCTTCACCGTGCAGCAGTATCATCGATTTATTGCCTTTACGCCCGACCCTCACATGGTAGCCACCGTGGGCGATATAGGCATGGTTTTTTTCAAGAACCACACCGTGTTCACTTTCCCGGACAGTTAGTCGGCTCACCAGATCCAGTCTGTCCGCCAAACCAGATGTATACGCCATTGGCATATGCTGGACGATCACAATGGGCGGCACGCCGAGCGGTAATAGCGGGATGATTTCCTTCAGCGCCACTACGCCGCCGGTAGACGCCCCAATCACTATTAAATTGGCAGCGGGCTTGGGCTTTGGCCGCCCCGCGGCTTTGCGAACAAGAAAATCCGGGGGCCGCACACAGGCACCTGCCGCCGCCTTCACTTTGGTCAAAATCTCAAACTTCATGGCCTCAAAGTTATGTTCGAGATCCACCGTCGGTTTGCCGATTATGTCGCATACACCAAGTTCCAGGGCGCGCAGCGTTTGCGCCGTGCCGCGCTGGGTAAGRCTTGAAATCATCACAACAGGCATKGGCCGCAAKTGCATCAGTTTTTCAAGAAAYGAAAGCCCRTCCATTTTTGGCATTTCKATATCRAGCGTCAACACATCAGGATTTAATTTTTTTATCATCCGACGTGCAACCAGCGGATCTTCAGCCGAGCCCACCAATTCTATTTCGGGGTCGCTATCAAACACAGCCGTCAAAATCTGGCGTACAAGGGCGCTGTCATCAACGATTAAGACTTTAATTTTTTCATCTGACATAGGCTTAGTTCCTGAAAGTCGCTAAAAACTTAATCAAACAATTCGATATCGCCGTCTTCTGAGGCCTTAGCTTTTCTTGTAATGCCGCGCCGATAGCTGTTTTCTTTATTAAACACTTGGGTATCGGCTGCACGCCGCATCAACAGTCTGTCAACCTTGCCGCTCGCAGGGTAAAAATGGATGCGCCGGGCGCATTCACCGCGCAAATCTGATCCCGCAATAATGAGGCCTTCATTCCGCAGGTATTCTTCCACAAAATCTGCGTTACGGTGTCCTACATTGCCGCCGTGGCCCAGCACGTTGCCGCCTCCGAACACTTTGATTTCAAGTCTGTTGCGGGGGCAGCCAAGGCGCAAGATCTCATTGATCAATATCTCCATGGCATGGTTGCCGTAACGCATCACAGCGTTTGACGCGCGCCAATCACCGGGTTCGCCTTCAGGCAACATAAAGWGGTTCATGCCGCCGATGCCGGTTTCCGGATCACGCACGCAAGCCGAGACGCAGCTGCCGAGAACCGTCACAATCATTTCGCTCGGCTCACCGCTTACGTAATGTTCACCCGGCAACAGCTTGACGACCATGTGTTTGAATTTAGGGTCGAAATAGCGCCGCACTTGCGCCTCGTTGCGCGTGGCCATCCTGCGTTCTACATTTTCCCGTGCGCTTACCATCAGCCGACAGCCTCCAGTTTGCTAGTCATCCGGAAAGTAGACTTGCCAATGGGCACCAGGCCGGGCCGGGCAACTGTCATCGATTCTGCATGGCCTACATATAGAACACCCTGCTCGTCCAGCAGCTCCATTAAGCGGCCAACCAAGTGGCGCTGTGTGTCTTTATCGAAATATATCATAACGTTACGGCAGAATATAATGTCAAATTTCTGTCGAATCGGCCAATCCTCCATCAAGTTTAAGCGCTTGAAACTAATGATCGATTTCAGCTCCTCGTCCATATAGGCTTCGCCGTTCTCTATCGTAACAAATTTGCTCAACAAAGCGTCGGGCACGTCTTCCATATCTTTTTCGAGGTATATGCCTTGTTTGCCCCGTTCAAGCATATTGGTATCTATATCTGTAGCCAGTATGCGAACATCCCAGTTACTGAACCGTGGTACCGACGCCAGGACAGTCATTGCAATTGAATAGGCTTCCATGCCGGAAGAACAAGCCGCTGACCATATACGTATTTTCTTTTCGAACACTCCCATGCGAGAACCTATCACTTTCGACCGCAATACTTCTTCTCGCATATGCGTAAAATGATGATTTTCCCTGAAAAAGCGCGTCAGGTTTGTCGTCATCGCATTCACAAAGTCAATTGCTTCTGCGTCTCCCGCCTCGCTGGTAAGAAAATGCAAATACGACCTGAAGTCTGGAAGATTTAAGGCCCGGAGACGACGAGAGATCCTTGTATAGACCATCTCTTCTTTACCGTCCTTAAGCTGAATACCTGTGCGCTCATAGACAATATCGCGAAGCGCGGTAAAGTCTTTCTGCCTAAATTTAAATTCATGCTTCTTAGTCATGGACTGGCTTTGTCGCTCCGTTTCGGGCAAACGCAAATATACAATAAAAAATATGACGCTTACTCAACACATATGCTCATCTCGTTACTAACCTGTCCCGGCATTCTTCCTACTTAAGGAACCTAAGAAGGGCGGCGATGCCACCCTTCTATATTTTTCGAGCCGGCTTTAGAATTCAGCCCAATCRTCATCACCGCCGGCCTTTTTGGCTGGTGCTTTTTTGG
>JAESRJ010000062.1 GCA_016764715.1 Kordiimonadaceae bacterium
TGATCACACAAACATTGGATGCCACCTGTCAAATTCGGGCTGAGCTCCTTGTTGGCCGCTGGATCGCCCGCACGGGCATATGGCCAACGATTGCGCAAATGACAGCCTACTTGGCAAGAATTGGCTTGGACCTGCAAGGCCGCCGGCTTGGTCAGCGCGGTAGATGATCGGAGCGCTTCGGCCTATTTTTTCATGTGTAAAATTGCTATATGGTTTTCGCCTTCTTGCATCTTTCTGCGTATTTCGTCACATCGCGCGGCAAGCAAAAATGGGAGCCTACCTTGTATGGGTGATCTCTTTCGTGGTGAAGCTATGGAGCATTACAGCCGCCGCCTGTTCGGTAAAATGCTGCTCGGCACGCCACTGTATTCTTGTGCTGTCACGACGGTAATTGCGGGGGTCGTGACGTTTACGGTGCTTCGCGTCCTCGTGTTGACGCTCCTCACTTTGCTCATTGGTCCGAACCACTGAGTTCATTCACCGATCCACTGAAGCCAAAAACCCGCAACGAGAGCGGGTTTCTAACGATTTGGTAGCGGGAGTAGGATTTGAACCCGCGACTTCAGGTTATTAGCCTCAATAAATCATCCGTTATTGTTTGGTTTTGGTTCACTTTTCACCCTCGGCCTCTCCTGCCTAAACCTGAACTTAGAAATCGTGTCTGCGATCCATTCTGTGTAGTCAAGTTGCAGYGGCTCTAATTCCCWAAAGCCGCTGCAGCGCATTTCYTGCCACAAGTACAGGCTCCCTCACTTTGTAAAACAATATAGTTACGGCTTTGGTTGGCCTGTCAGTTGCGCCAGCATCCGTTTTGCATTGTCATTTCCTGGGTCAAGTGAGAGCGACTTTTTATAGAATTTAGTTGCCAGTTTTTTATCACCTTTCATCATGTARCCTTCAGCRAGGCTATCATAACCGATGGCGTTTTCTGGGTGTCTCGAAACATTCAATTGGAAGAARTTCAGAGCRCCCATGTAATTCTTYTTCGCWAGTTCTGCATAGCCTGCGTTATTGATTACGCTAGGCCGCAATAAACCCGTSYGCGGATACTGGTCTTGCCACGCTTTGTAGGCAATTTGAGTTGCTTCAAARGTCCCKGTTCTTGCAATTTCGTTAGGAAGYATTTCATCTTGGGAAAGTTTGCGCATTGCATAGCTATGCAGCTCAGTTCCTTTCCGAAAGTAGATCAGATATTCTTTATGGTCTTCAGGCGACATACCAATGCYGATTTGGCTGTTATGACCATCCATTTCAAACCTGTCGTTCCCRACRAAAACCAGCTCCCTGTCTTTGCCGTTCGCATTTGTAAAACKCRTCACCARCTTACCAACTTTTGGCGATARGCGGACAACCTCTTCAAACGGCGTAAGGTACCGGCCTGACATACGTGCAAGCAATGCATCGTCTGGCTTACTTGAATAWTCTTTGATGGGCTGGTGCCAATCCATGGTTTTTACRATGCTGGTCACGATCATATTGATGATTGGCTGACGAATGCGGTTTGGCCCATTTCCAAAGATAATAATAGCCCGTCCGCCTTCCATTGTGGAAAGAATATGCCCACCCGTGCCGGTATTTGCTCCGCCATGYGAGAACCAGTCGAGATTGCCGTGGGCCTCATTGCGCATCCAACCAAGGCCCCAGCCTCCCAGCTTCTTGACTGTATGAATGCGCGTGCTTTCYTCGGCGACCCAATGCGAGATTACAGTTGTTTTTCTAGCGGCGAGKGCTTTYTGAAACTCGATCATAAAGATAGCCATATCAGTGGCTGTGCTCCACATCCCCGACGCGGAAGTTTGAGGGCAAATTGGTATACCCGTCCCAATAATCTTTTGCTGCCGGTCATGCACTTTGGCTACATTCTCTAGGAATTTATCGTGCCCATGCTGATACATCGTTGTGTTTTTCATGCCCAGAGGTTCGAACAACATTTCTTCTGCTAACTGCGCTAACGGTTTGCCCGTCACATCTTCAAGCGCTATTTGCACAATACCGTACCCGCCGCCGCTATATTCAAAATCAGTCCCTGGCGCAAAGAGTGCGGCAATCGGTTTGCGGTAATTTGGCACGCCCACGCCGTTGAGGCTGTCAATCAGTGTCGGTATGGCGTCACCCTGATAAAAGTCCGCAAACCCTCCCTGACTGGTGCCGGCGGTGTGCGACAGCAGCTGGCGCAACGTAACGGCGCTATGGGTTACGGCCAGGGCATCAGGAAGGTGCCACCGTTTCAAGTAACTCGTAACGGGCGCGTCCAGATCTAGCACTTGTTGTTCTGCCAACATCACGGCAAGTGTGCCGGTGATGGCCTTAGARATCGAGGCTGTAGAAAAGGCGGTGTCACGGTTAACTYKGTTGTTCGAATYCACCTCTCTGTACCCGGCAACCTCGGCGTATACGATCTCAAAACCATCAACTACAGCGACGCTCAGCCCAGTAAGTCCGCGTTCTGACAGAAGTTGCTCGTAGGTTTTGTACTGACCGCCTTCAAGCGTTATCCCCGATAGTTTTGACCCCGCATCGGCGGCTGCGGCCATGTCGGGATTGATCGAAATCAGTGCTAAAATGATGAGAGATATACGTATCATCACGGTATCCTTGCTGTTGTTTTTAATTTTTTATGTGCCTACAGGCTATGGCAGGGGCGCAGATTTTGAGAGAAAACAACCCGAACTGCTCAGAAAACTCATGAACTGCTCATACGAGACTTATGAAAAGTGCTAGGGTGCTGAAAATGTTAAGAATGAGGGCACAATCGACTGTGAGCACTACAAAATACTTGATAGCATTTGTTTTTCTGGTGCTGTTCACYGTTATTTTGGTGATGTCTTTACTGCCRAAGACRGAGGCCGAACGCCTCATAGTTTCAAGTGACGGTACCTACCGCTATTTCCTGACGACAAAAGACAATCCACAGTTCGCAAAGAAGGTAGCCGACAGGGCCGATTGGGAGGCCCACACATTCGGTCGACTGCCTCTAAAAAATAACAATATCTGGGTACAGGCAGATTTCGAAATATTGACAAAGCTCCCTGAGCCGCARGGCGTGCAAATTATARTGYTAGGTGCTTACARCGCCTTCTGGGACGGCGAATTGATTGGCACCAATGGCCAWACTGGGACWACTAAAACCGCGGAAATCCCTGGGCAGATTGAGCAAGTGTTCTTGTTGTCCAASGAACAAGCAACTCCGGGCCACCACACCCTAAGTTTACAAGCCTCTTTGCATCACAACCATGAAAGCCGGTCGTCCGGCGTATTTGCGATTTTCATAGGCGATTACCAGGGCCTATTACAATCCTCTTATAAACAGACRAATCTGCCGATGCTGATGGCGGGCGCATTGCTGCTGATGGCATTTTATTGTTTGATGCTGTATTTTTCAGGTGCTCGGCAGGCTAATACGCTTTGGTTTGGTGGGCTATGTATTAGCCTATTACTTCTGTGCGTAGCGGAGTCCTGGCGAGGTCTTTGGGGCTATAGTTATGATTGGCATATCCCACGATTAAACATGGTCCTGATTTTGACCTACTTTGTATCCCTGTTTTTGATGTTGTTTTTTATCGCGTTTTTTAACCAATCAACAAAGTGGCGGCGGACTTGGGTGAGCGYCTGGCTCKTCGTGCAGTTTGTTCTATTTTTTCAGGACAGAACCCATGACGCTCAGAGCCTGTATGTGTTTCTGGTTGGGCTGGGMATATCCGGCCTCATTTGTGTGCAAGCCATTAAAAATAAAMRACAAAAYGCATGGTTAATGATGGCGGGTTTGGTGCTATTTTTTGAGCCCATCGCCATAAACACTCACTTTTATATGGAGCAGTATTTCTTTGTTTCCTTTGCCACACTCATCGGCTTGATGCTATTTTCATTGCAGCAGAACGTCCGTGCGAAACAACTGCAGCTGGTACAAAGCCAAATAACGGCAAGCAGGCTCGAGCTTGAGCTGGTGAAACGGAATTTGCAGCCTCACTTTATCCTCAACACCCTAACAGCCGTCGAAGAATGGATCGAACAATCCCCCAGAGAGGCGATTGAGTTTATTCAGGCACTCGCGGATGAGTTTCGGTTGATGGCGCAGATGTCCGATCAGCTTTTGATCCCGATAAAAGACGAAATACTTCTGTGCCAAACGCACCTGAAGGTTATGGAGTTTCGATCAAACATGTCGTTTGAAATGAAAACCGACAATGTAGATCTGACGACAAAAATTCCACCTGGTATATTTCTTACACTGCTGGAAAATGCAATTTCTCATAACAACTATAACAGTGGCGCCAATGTTTTTTCCCTCTCCCAGCAAAAGGTGAAAGGCAACACAGTGTTTGTGTTTACAGCGCCTGTCAGAAGCCGTGCGACATCGACAATGCTCAACACGGGCACAGGTCAAAAATACATCCGGGCAAGGCTGACAGAAAGCTTCGCAGAAAGCTGGACAATGACGGCGGATGTCAGCAGCGATCGCTGGACAGTTATCATAACCGTGCCGCATAAAGACACACTATTGAGCGAAGGAATGGCATGATAAAAATCGCCATTGTTGAAGATGAATATCTTATCGCCAAGCGGCTCGCACGGTTTGTCTCGAATGCGTTCCGCGGCCGCGACATATCGGTTTCTATCTTTGACGCACTAGATGACGCACGGGATTATGTTGCGGATCACGCACTTGATATTCTGTTCCTCGATCTGAATTTACAGGGAGAGAACGGCTTTGAAATTCTGCAAGAGCAAGCAAGTCAAAGCTTTCATACAATCATCGTGTCCGCCAACGCGGACCGGGCGGTTGAGGCGTTTGAATACGGCGTTCTCGACTTTATCGCCAAACCATTCACCCAGCAACGTGTCCAGAAAGCGGTTGACCGCCTGACCAAGAGACSGGCGTACGGMCGCAGTAAGTWTATAAGCTACCGGACACGTGGCCAAATAGCGCTGATGCCAGTTGACGAAATCCTCTATCTCAAAGCAGCAGGGCATTACTGCGAAGTATTTACCCATTCAGGGCAAACAATTTTGCATGATAAAAGCCTGGAAAATCTTTTGCTTATTTTGCCCGCTAATTTCGAACGCATTCACCGCTCCTACGCGGTCTCTTTGCCAGCGGCGCGAGCGCTGTCGGCTGAAGAAGGCAGTAAGTATTTTCTGCATTTGGGCCACAGCACCATATTGCCAATTGGTAGGACCCGCGTGAAACGGTTGAGGACTTTATTGACCGACCGTTCCATATTGTAAATGTTCCCCACCCTGCCCTGTGATGGCCTTAAGCCACTCCTGCATAAACCTGAACTTAGAAACCATGTCAACGGCCCACTGTATCGACGAGCTGTTACTTTGGAGCTGGTCATCATTCCCTCCCTGTGGGCTGTGCCGGTCATCCAACTAGGCCCGCCCAAGCCTGCGAAAAGAAGGGAAGAAATCCTTGCACAAAACAGTAACACGGGGCCTTCTGCGCATGCAGCTCCGGTTTAATCCGCCAATAAGTCTCTAACCGACGCAGAGAGGCTACTGCGGCTGTAGGCCAGGCCAATGCTGCAAACAACGGCGCACATCACTAGGACAGAGCCAATGAGCCACACTGGGTCTGGCGTATAGGCCAGGGAGAACTGTGATTGGTAAATCAGCAAGCCCGCCAGCCAAGTGCCTGCTACTGCTCCAACCCCAGCAATCAGCGCAGTGATCAACCAGTCGTAGAAGCTGAGTTTCAGACAGTCCTTTTTACTAAGCCCCATGCTCATCAATAGGCCATTTTTCTGGCGGTCGTCGGCCTCGAAGCCCTTGATCGACGCTGCGATCACGACGCCTGCCATCAACAGAACCATCGCGGAGAAGCCCACGGTGAGCTTGGTAACGACCGCAAGTATTGCATCAAAGCGCGCCGTTATTTCCTTGAGCGGCACCATAGAAAGGTCCGGGAATTTCTGCCACAGCGTTCCGAGAGTATTCCACGCCGCATCGGGCAATTCCATACTGCCGATATAGCGCACAGATGGGTCAATTTCAGTGACAATTTGAGGCGGCACTTGGAACCAAAAAGTGATCGAGCCACCGCCGGACTTAAAGGCGTGGCTTACGGTCAGTTTAAAATCATGCAGCTTGCCATCAATTTGAAAAGTGAGWGTRTCCCCRASCGCRAGGCCRAGGTCMGTAATAACCTCSGGTTCYGCAGAGATACGGTGCCAGTCTGTCTCKCCTGGYTGCCACCAGTTGCCAKCAACAACACGGTTATTAGTGGGAACCGCCTGTGACCAGCTCAATCTGATCGGGAATTTCACAGTTGCGAGCGTATCGCTGGGTTTGGTAACAAAGTCATCCAGCTTGGCACCGTTAACTTTAACCAGCTGCGCTTTGGTGAAAGGTCTCAGCTTCCGGATCACACTGCCGGTCTCGTCCGCCCAGCTCTCGATTGCTTTTATATGTTTTGGCTGCGCTTCTGCGATCAGCAAATTGCCGTCATTGGTCCGCGCATGGCTATCGAGCGACGAACCGATATCGTTCATCAGCATCAGCGTGAATAAAAGCAGCAACCCGCACAGGCCAAGGCCCAATATCTGGGTCGATTTGCTGAAAATACGCTGCTTCATCATAAAGAAGCTGAACGGCAATAGCCCCGGGCGTCGGCGCGCCCAAAGCTCGCCCATGGTCAAAACCAACCATGTAAGCAGGAGCATCAATAACAGCGCACCGCCCATCGCAATCAACGTCATAGCGGTGAGCAGAGCATTGTCCGAGTAGAAACTAGCAAGCAGCGCCAAGCTTGAAAAACCCCAAACGGTGCGCACAATCAACGCGCTCGCTGTATCCTGTGCCCGGATCAACGAAGCAACCGAAGAGCTCTTGAGTTGCCAAAGCGCTGGGGCCTGAAAGGCCAGTAGCAAAGCAAGTGTTAAGAGGGTTGTCTTTATCAGCGCTGGTACGTGCCAGCCCCAGCTTATACCCGGGAATTGCTCAGCAAGCTGGCCGATGAGAAAGCCCTCAGCAAGATACGCAAGCGCGGTGCCTACGGTAAGCGAGACGACAAACCCAAGCCCCCACTGGAGCAAGCTAATCTTGAGGCCCGTACTTAGGCGTGTACCAAAGCTCAAATAAAGCGCAAGCCGGTGCTTTTGCCGCACTAAATGGCGACGATTGGTCATATCAATCGCGACAGCAGCCATGAAAAATAGGATTACCGATGCTAAACCGAGAAAATTCTCAGTCCGCTGCCAGAAAAGCGCAAGCGGGTGCGAGCCGCCGTCTTTCTTGGTAACCTGCGCAGCGGGCAACGTCTCTGCGACCCAGGTTTCGATCGCGGCGCGCTGCGGTGCAGCCGCCTCTAGCAAATACCGATACCGGCTGTTAGTGCCTTCCAGGTTAGTCCCAGCGAGTGATGTCGAATGTACCATTGCCCGCATCGCGACCGAATGACCCTCCATCAGCTGGTCGGGCTCGTGGAACAATATGGCTGTCACGGCTAACTGAGTGTCGCCGAGTGTCAGCACATCACCAACGGTTGCTTTGAGCTTGGTGCTGAGCCGCGGTCCGAGCCAGATCTCTCCGAGGCGAGGGCCACGCGTGCGGGTGACATGCGCTGCAGWACGAGAAGCGCCAGTTTTCAGCTCTCCCTGCAAGGGATACATGTCGTCGACCAGTTTAAGTTTGGCGCGCTGCCAGCGGCCTTTGTAGGCAAGTGTCAGGCTCATCTGCTGGGTGGTGGAGCGACGTGCGGCAAGTCTTGTGAGCATCTCTACATCACTAGGGGCAAGTTGATCATAGCTTGTCACTGCCATGTCGGCCCCGAGCATACTGTCCAAATTATCACTCAGGAACCGCTGCACCGATGCGCTTGTCAGCGCAAGCGTCAGCAGGAAAAAAATCAGGAGGGTTTGCGTTAAAATAAGAAGGCGGCCATCGCTGCCCTTGATGTCAGCTTTGGCGTTGTCAAATGCGACGGATACACCGCTCATGATATCTGCTCCAGCTTACCGTGCGCCAAATGGTGGCTGGTATCTGCCCGGTTGGCGAGCTCGCGGTTATGGGTAACCAGCACCAGCGCACCGCCGCTCTCGGCAGCAAAGTCAAACATCAAGTCAGCAACCTTGCCGGAGGTTGTTTCGTCGAGGTTTCCTGTTGGCTCATCGGCAAAAACAAAGGCAGGGTTGGTGACAAACGCGCGAGCGACCGCAATGCGCTGTTGCTCCCCGCCGCTTAATTGGTTGGGCTTGTGCCCGGCACGGTCGCTAAGGCCGACGCGCTCCAACCAGGTGCGTGCGATCTCAAAGGCATCTTTGTTGCCTTTGAGACGGAGCGGCAGAGCCAAATTACCAAGCGCGTCCAGCTCGTTCATGAGATGAAAATGCTGAAAAATAAAGCCCGAGTGCGCCCGCAGACCGTTGGTTGACGCWGTTTTGCCASCCACCCTAACATTGATGYYKCCAGCTTTGGGGGKTTCGAGACCWGCGGCCARCGYCARSAGACTGGATTTACCCGCRCCAGATGCRCCGGTGATCGCAGTTGTAGTGCCCGCTTTGATGGTGAGMGATAAATTTTCGAACAGRTTGATACGCTCGTTGCTGGTATCAAAAAAGTGGCTGATTTTTTTCAGCTCGATCTGGTTTGGCATAATGACCTCCTATCGGTTTATCCGGACCTTAGAGAGGGTAATGTCAAATGAGTGTGAAACGCTGGATGCCAAGGGTTGGGCCGTTGGTGAAGCCACCGATTGACACTTGTTTGACATTGCGTTGAATATGGTGTGGGTGCACAGATACACCGAGGCAACACCTTAAAAGGGCATAGCGATGCGGGTTCTCATTATCGAAGATAATCTCGATATTCAGGCGAATATTGCGGACTATCTGGAAAACGACTTCACGCTCGACTTCGCTTACAGCGGCAACCAAGGGCTTGAGCTTGCGCTGGCCGGCGAATATGACGTGATCGTTCTGGACCTGATGTTGCCGGGCAAAGACGGCATCGAAGTATGCCGCGAATACCGCCAGCAAGCGCCAGTGCAAGCACCGATCCTGATGCTGACAGCACGCGATACCATKGATGAYAAAGAAGTCGGCTTCACGGTGGGTGCGGACGATTATATGGTAAAGCCTTTTTCGCTGCGTGAGTTGAAAATGCGGATTGAAGCGTTGGCGCGGCGCCCCAAGGCAAAGTTAAAGCGCACACTGTCCTATGCAGGCGTATGTCTGCTACCCRGCGCCACGGTTTTCAGTGTCGGTGACACAACATATTTCCTGCACGAAAAGGAGGCTCGTATCCTTGGCCTTCTAGCCGAYGCGGCCCCCGAGATTGTAACAGCTCAGACGATCTCCTACGYCCTCTGGGGAGATGAGCCACCGGAATCGGGGGCGCTTAGGACGCATATCTATAACCTGAGGAAAGCACTCAGCAGCGCAGGTAAAAGCAATCTGCTCCACACCGCTCGAGGGCGTGGTTATATGTTGCGGGAGACAGCCAAATGAAAACCAAGTTGAAGCCAAAGTTAAAGCGTGTTCGCAGCCTTATTTTGCGCAATTTTATCGGCTCGGCGCTTATAACATTTGCCCTATTTTCTCTCTTGAGCGTGATGTTCAGTTTTGAGCTGGAAGATGAAATTTTTGACCAACAAGTGCGCGTAAAAGCCGATCAGTTAACGGAGGCTTTCCCGTCGATTGCCAACAGCGGCGTCGTCGGCGGTGTTGAGATGGAATATTTCGTCGGTCGGGAAACTATGCCCGAATGGATGCAAGAGCGCATCGACCCAGAATGGCCAGTAGGACGTTATGAAATTTTTGCTGAAGAGCTTGGCCATTTCCATGTAGCAGTGCGCCAAGTTGGCGCGCAAAAGCTCTATCTGCTTTTCAATGCACGGCCCTATATCCGCTCTACGCCGCAAATCATAGGCTATCTCAAAGTTGTCTCAGGCATGGCAGGGATCACATTGCTGATATCGCTGTTTTTCATATACCGGATGACAAAGCGCGTGACCTCGCCAATCGAAAAAATGGCGGAGGTATTGGCAACTGGCGACGCCGCAGATGCTGCGGGCACTTTGGATGACGGCGCTTTGGTTGAACTGCGAGGCCTTGCCGATGCCATCAACACCCGCGATCAGCGAATTCAGTCGCTGCTCGACCGCGAGCGGCAATTCAACCGCGACGCCAGCCACGAGCTCAGAACGCCGCTGTCGGTAGCGATGGGCGCGGCAGAGGTGCTCGAAAATGCGGGGGCTGAAGGGGCGGCTTTTGGCAGGCTCAAAACCGCACTCGCCGATATGCAACATCTCACCGAAGGCATTTTGTGGCTAAGTCGTGATCCCAGCACTGCCCATAACTGCAAGCCAGCCGCAGTCGGTTCCGAAGCCATCAGTGCTTACAAACATTTACTACAGAACCGCAGCGTGCGTGTCGAACTGATTGAAAAAATGCAGGATGTAACCATGCCTGTGCCAACTGCAGTCGCCCAAGTGATGATTGGCAATATCATCAGAAACGCTTTCAGCTATACCGAAGAAGGCGCCGTGACTATCGAGGTTTCGGCGGGTGCGCTGCGTGTAACCGATACCGGCGTCGGGTTCGGCATGCCGACGCCAGCACGACGGGCTTTGGCATCGGGCTTTCGTTAGTTGAGCGCCTTTGCCAGCATTTT